>PWZA01000177.1 GCA_003567655.1 Dehalococcoidia bacterium | reverse complement strand
GACTCCGGTATTGCCAGTATCCTCCTCAATTCGTCGGGATAGGCGACGGCCTGGATCTGGGCTATGGTGCCCAGTCCGTACCTGGGCGCCAGGAGCATGATGTTTCCGGCCACGAGGCCGCAATCGAAGACAGGCCAGACGTTGGGCCCATCGCACTGCAGATAGAGTGACCGGTCGATCAGAATATAGATCACGCAGGGAGCCTCAAACAGCCTCAAGCCCTGCAGAATCCACCTCTTCCGCTTTTCCCTGTCCTCCCTGGCTATTCCTGCTAATTCGAAAACCTTCATGCCCAGCGTCCGACGCCGGCTGTTGTAGGGCTCGGGGAACTCCCGGGGATAGGGAATGTCCGGGGTGGGTTGCTCGTCTGCCAGGGCAACGAATCGCTCCCTGACCTCGTCCAGTTTCTTGCCGCTCGCGATAGCGAATTCCCAGGGTTGCGTGTTGGCCCAGGAGGGAGCCCGCAAGGCCAGATGCATGATATCCTGCAGGACCTCCTGCGGCACGGGATCGGGCTTGAAGGCGCGGATGCTCTTCCTCTGGTTGATAGCTTCGATAATGTCCATAGACCTGATCATCTCCTTTCTTCTTATAACCGCGGGCCTACGTCGCCCCCTTCATACCTGCGCACTCTGTGCCCCCCGGTATTGAGGCCCGGATTATTACCTTAGGCACCGGATGTGCTGTGAGGATTCTGCTGTTCGGGCGAAGCAGCCGTTTCGATCGCCCGTTGCCATCTCATTCCTCCCAGGCACCCTCACCGACGAGAGGGACAAAATAGCAGCCACCCAGGTTTTCCACCCTGGTACCCTTCCCGACCCTTGTGATCTTGAGTAACTCCTGCTGCCAGCGGGAGCCTACCGGGATCACCAGTCGTCCATTGAGCACCAGTTGTTCGATGAGGACCTGGGGGACATCAGGAGCGCCAGCTGAGACCAGAATGGCATCGTAGGGGGCATCTTCGGGATAACCCAAAATACCGCGTGCGGTGCAGACCTTGACGTTTGAGTAACCGAGCCCGTCCAGAACCAGTTCGGCTGATTGCGCAAGCTCGGGTATGCACTCGACGGTTATAACCTTTCTTGCCAGTTCGGCGAGAATCGCCGCTACGTAGCCACTTCCGGTGCCCAGTTCGAGGACCTTCTCGTCTCCTCTCAACTCAAGGGCCTGTACCATGAGCGCTACGATGTAGGGCTGGGAAATCGTCTGTCCGTGGCCGATGCTTAGCGGTCTGTCGTCATAGGCGAGGTGCTTCTGTTCCGGCGACAGGAAGACCTCGCGGGGAACGCGCCACATGGCTTCAATCACACGTTTGTCTGCGATATCCCGGTCGAGAGATCTGATCAAGCTATCTCTAGCCCGCTCTAAGTCCACCGCTGTCACCTATCGGGGAGGCTAGCCAAGAATGAAAGACAGTATTATGAGGATGAGGATCATGACACCGGCAATGACGCCGATGTGTTTCAGCTCGGGCACAACATGTTGATAGCGGCTGTCGGGGTCACGGGCCACAGCCGATGGTCTTACCGGACCCCTGGTCTGCGCCGGTGCCGGCCCGGCGTGCTGAACACCCCTTTCCTGTGCTTTCCCTGGCGCCGGTGTTCGATGCTTTGCTTTGGTTCGTCGTGATTTCTTTGGCATTATCGTTGTCCTGACGGGGGGTGCCTGTATATCCTGGTGCTTGAGATGAAGGCGTGACCCAGCAGTTGCTGCAGTTGGCGCAGGTCGGCGCCGTTCTGCAATTTGTGTCGTGCGAAGCTGTGACGCAGCGTCTGAGGGGTGATGTTATTGCCCAGCCCCGCCCTGGAGGCGTATCCCTTGATTATCTGCCAGAAGCCCTGCCTGGTCAATCTCTTACCGCGGCGGTTTAAGAACAGGGCCTGCTCGGTGTCATCATAGAGCAAGTCCAGCCTGGCATTTCTGAGGAACTCTGCCAGAACCGGGCTCAGGCCTTCATCGAATGGCACCCGTCTACCTGAACCCACCTGCACATATCGCTGCTGCAGATCGATGTCGTCCACATTCAGCGACACCAGCTCTGTTATGCGCAGACCGGTTGCGTACAGCATCTGCAGCATTGTGAGGTCTCTCCTGGCTTCCGGGGTGGGCAGTTTTGCCGGCTCTGCGAGAAGCTTCTCAAATTCTTCCCGGGACAGGAACTTGAGGGAATGCCTGCTTACCTGAGGGGCGGGAAGGTTCTTCGTCGGATTACCCCTCATCCTCCCCGAATCCACCATGAACTTGAAGAACGACTTGGCAGATGCGACTTTGCGGGCCGTCGTCGCCAGTGAGTATCGCTTCTCCCTCAGCTTCAGCAGGTAGGCCTTCAGAAGGTCGTCATATGTCCTGATGATGTCCCTGGCCTGCTCTGCGCTGATGAAGGACGCCATCTGGGTAAGGTCATTGCGGTAGGCAGCCACCGTATTCGGAGAATAGCCCTTCTCCTGCGCCAGATATTGAAGGAAGGTTTCAATGTCCGGATTAATCATGCTTGTAGTCAACTGCACAGCTTCTTGCAATCATCCCGGTCCCGGCAGAGCCTGCTCAACGTTTGAACCCTCGCTCACACCCCCTCCTGATTGCCGGGACACAGGGCCCTGTCGCGTATTATACAGTGAAAAATGATTGTAGCACAATGGAGGTCGCTTTTGCCTCTGTACAGACCAGTTGCTAAAATCAATGAGTTGTGGAACGCGAGCGACTGGACGCACTGCCGGCGAAGCCCGGAGTCTACATCTTCAAGGACGATGAAGGTAAGGTCATATACGTCGGCAAGGCGGCCAACCTGCGTAGCCGGGTCAGGAGCTACTTCGGGCTGTTCACCGGCCTGCCGACCAGGACCCAGAAGCTTGTGTCCCGGACAAAGGACTTAGAGTTTCTGATCACCGGTTCGGAGCAGGAGGCGATGATCCTCGAATGCAACCTGATCAAGAAGCACCTGCCTCAGTTCAATGTGCATCTGAAAGACAACAAGAGCTTTCCCTATCTCAGGATAGATCTTGATGAGGAATGGCCCAGGGTCGAGATCACGCGGCGGGTACGCAAGGACGGGGCCAGGTACTTCGGGCCTTATGCCAGCGCCGGCTCGATTCGCAGGACACTGCGGTTGATAAAGAGGGTCTTCCCCTATCGCAACTGCAACAAGCGGATCGAGGGCAATGAAAGGCGTCCCTGCCTCAATTACTATATACACCGCTGTCTGGGACCGTGTGCCGGTGCGGTGGAGAAGCATGAATACGATCAGATGATAAAGCAGGTCGTGCTCTTTCTGCAAGGCAGGCAGGAGATGATTCTGCCTGAGTTGAACGTCCGAATGAAGGAGGCATCGCAACAACTCCGGTTTGAGAAGGCAGCCCAGCTACGTGACCAGATTAAGGCGATAGAGGAAGTGATAGAAGGGCAGAGGATCGCCCTGGCGTTGCAGGGAGACCAGGATATCGTCGGCCTGGCATATGATGAAAAACAGGCCTACGCGGAGGTCTTCTTTGTGCGCGATGATAAGCTCATCGGCCGGGAGCATTTCGTCATAGAGGGCATTCTGGACGAGGCCCCCGAACAGATCATGACAGGTTTCGTCAAGCAGTACTACTCTGCGGCCTCCCGTATACCGCCGCTGATATTGCTGCAGCACCCGGTGGATGAGACGGCTATGCTCTCCCGGTGGCTGTCCGGGCAGAGGGGTAGCAAGGTGAGGCTCCGGGTACCGCTGAGAGGAGCTAAGAAGAAGCTGGTGGACACGGCGGCGGAGAACGCCGCCCGTGGCTTTCAAATGGCACGGGCGAAACAGATGAGAGCTGAGGCCGCCGGCTCGGGATTGAAGGACCTGAAGGACATGCTCGCTTTGCCCGGGCTGCCATTGAGGATAGAGTGCTATGATGTCTCGAACATCCAGGGCAACTGGGCTACCGGCAGCATGGTTGTTCTGGAGAAGGGCTTGCCCAGGCCGGCGCACTACCGCCGCTTTCGCATCAAAACGGCGGCCTGTGCCGATGACTATGCCATGCTACGAGAGACGTTGCGGCGGCGGTTCGGGAGGGGCCTGAAGGGCGGAGGCAGCTGGGCCATCATTCCCGATGTCGTGCTTATCGACGGCGGCAGAGGGCAGCTCAACGCCGCTGTCGAGGTCATGGGAGAACTGGGTCTGGACTCCGTCCCTGTCATCAGCCTGGCCAAGGGACAGGAGGAGGTGTACGTGCCCGACCGGGCCCACCCCTTGCGCATCGCCGCTGATTCTCCCGCGCTTCACATACTGCAGAGGGCGCGGGACGAGGCCCATCGCTTTGCCGTTACCTATCACCGCAAGCTGCGTGCCAGGGGGGCTACCGCCTCGGCTGTTAACGGCATTGCGGGCATCGGCCCCAGGCGGAAGAAGGCGCTGCTCGACCGATTCGGGTCGGTGGAGGGCATCAGGAGAGCTTCGTTGGAGGAGTTGAGCGAGACGAAGGGTATAAGCCCGGCGCTGGCGCGGAGACTAAGCGAGTATCTGGGCAGTTAGGCGGAACGGGGTCACACTCGCAGTGAATTCAGGTTCTCCTGAGAAGCGCGAAGAAGCGGTCCTGGTATTCTGCGAAAAGGCCCCAGCGGTGCAGCTCCACTGCCAGTTCCGGAGCTTTGAGAAGGTTCTCACTCACCTGTTCAAAGAGTTCCTCGATGTAGTCCCGGGCGCCTTCGGGCACGCCGCTGGCATCTGTGTCGAGAAACCCTCTACGGTCGAACTCCGCCATGTTGGTGCGGAGCGACCTGCTGCTCAGTTCGTAGATGAACATGAGCAGCGATACATCCCATAACTCCTCTACACCCTTGATTATGGTGCCGAGGGTATTCTTGTCCTCGTCTATCCGGGTGTTCAGATTGCTTATGACCTGCCTGATGGGCTCCGACACCACATTCATACCCCTGGGCTCGTTCTTATAGCTGTAGAAGACGCCCGATTCATGAGGGCGCTCCCGGGCCATCATCGTAATGTATCTTCTGGCATGGTCGCTGAAGCCCTCGACATTGATCAGATAGGCGGGAGTCACTATCCTGGGTCTCTCGGCAATCACCTTTCCGTCCCGGACCACGCTTACGTTGCCCATCAACTCGGTGACAACGTAATACTCGACGACCGAGCTGCCGAATGTGGACAGCTCCTGCCGCGGAGCGCGCACAAGCTCGGTGTGCTCCATGGCCTGCTTGATCCTGTCATCCATTTCCATCGTGGTAGTCAATCAAATCGATCAGTGTCAACAACCTGCCCTCGTTAAGGGCGTACATAGACCCGACAACAGGCCGGCAGGTTCTACCCTGCGACCGGGTCGCTTCGTCATCGTCATTCACGGCTGCTCCTGCTCTAGAAAAACATCTTGACAGCATAGAAATTGCGCCTCACCTTCTCCTCGCCGGCTATGATCCCGCCTGTGTCGGTACTGTGGCCGGGAATAAGGTATTCCACTTCAAGCTGCGCCAGCCTCTCGATACTCTGCCTCAGCAGGGTACTGCTGCCGCCGGGGAAGTCTGTCCTGCCCACGCTGCCGGAGAAGATAACATCACCGGTGACAAGTATCCTCTCCTCAT
>PWZA01000072.1 GCA_003567655.1 Dehalococcoidia bacterium | reverse complement strand
GGGGAGCCGGATGACATCATCCGTGTACTTCACAAGTGCCGCTTAGAAGGGTTTGTACCTGCACTAGAGCAATATGAAGCCGGACAGGGGACACAAGCCAGGCGCCTCGTTGAAGCAAGGCTGGAGGGTGAATACTACAGAAACCTGCTGGACACGGCAAAAAATGCAAAGGACGCCCGTCTTCTTGTTCAGTCTTTCGGCATGATCATAGACCTGACAAATCTGCAGATCGTCTGCAGAGCCATCATCGAAGGGGTGGAACACGGCATTGCCGAACTGATCATAGCCGGAGGTCATGAGATCTCGGACAAATCCGCCAGGGAGTTGCTGTCTCTTGACATGGCCGAGGTGCCGTCCAGACTAGAGAACACCCGATACTCGGACGTGGCGAAGGAGATAGTCGCTAGCTATGACAGGACTAAAAGCGTCACGGCCGTAGATGAGGTTATCTCCAGACATAAGCTGAGGATGCTCAGGGAAGTGCTGGCGCCGAGAGTGCTGTCACCGCTGGTATTGGCATGGTACCTGATCCTCAAGGAGATTGAAACACGAAACCTGCGACTGGTTCTGAAGGCCATCTTCGATGGCCTTCCTGCGCAGGAGACCAGAGACTATCTGACCCTGTGACTACGATGGACATAAAGAAACAGGATATTGCGGTTATCGGGGATGAAGAACTGGTCAACGCGTTGCGGTTGGCCGGCATCAGCAGGTATTACATGATAAAGGACGATGATGATGTGGGTGAAAGTGTGCGCAGTATTCTTACCGAGTTGATGGCCGAGCCTGATGTCGGTACGGTGGTGATACTGGAAGATTACCTGCAATACGTTGAAGACGTGATGGCTGGAGTTAGAAAGGGGAGACGGCTAACTCCTGTCATAATAGATGTTCCGTCCAAGTTCGGTACGAAATACCCGGATGTCAGGGGCCACTATAAAGCATCCATCAGAGAATCGATAGGGTTCGACATGGAACTCTGACATCACGGAGCAGCAGGAGGCTAGAGATATGGGCAAAATATGGAGAGTTTCAGGCCCTCTGGTCATAGCCGATGACATGAAAGGCTCACAGGTTTATGAGGTTGTCGAGATAGGAGAAGAGGGAATCGTCGGTGAGATAGTGGGACTCGAGGGTGACAGGGCGATCATCCAGGCACACGAGGATACGCTGGGCTTGAAGGCCGGTGAACTGGTGGCAGGAACCGGACGGATTCTGAGTGTGGAGCTGGGTCCCGGTCTCGTGGGCTCCATCTACGACGGACTCCAGAAGTCCCTGATTGCCCTGGGCGAGAACACCGGCCCCTTTATCAAGCGAGGCATCAAAGCGGAGCCGCTTCCCCGTGACAAGAAGTGGCAGTTCACACCAGAAGTCAAAGCGGGGGACTCCGTCAGCCAGGGAGACATACTCGGCATAGTCCCCGAGACTGAGTTGATCGAGCACAAGATTATGGTGCCCATAGGAGTCAGAGGAACCGTTAAGGAAGTACGTCAAGGCGATCACACGGTGGAAGAGCCGATAGTACTGCTGGAACACAACGGCGAAACAATTGAACTAACGATGATGCAGAAGTGGCCGGTGAGAAAGCCCAGGCCGTATAAGGAGAGGTTCGATCCTTCGGGCTTGCTCAGTACCGGGATGCGGATTCTTGACTACATGTTCCCGCTCGCTCTGGGTGGCAAAGCATCGATCCCCGGGGGCTTCGGCACCGGAAAGACCGTCACCCTGCAGCAGCTGGCACGATGGGCTCAGACACACCTGAACATATATGTCGGTTGCGGCGAGAGGGGTAACGAGATGGCGGACGTACTCTCCAGCTTTAGAGAACTGAAGGACCCCAAGACAGGGCGACTTCTAATGGAGAAGGAGATCTTTCTGGCAAACACCTCTAACATGCCCGTCGTCGCACGAGAGGCAAGCATCTTTGTGGGAATCACCATGGCCGAGTATTTCCGTGACATGGGCTACAATATTCTGCTGGTTGCTGATTCCACTTCGAGATGGGCCGAAGCGATGAGAGAGATGAGCGGAAGACTGGAGGAGATGCCGGGTGAAGAGGGCTTTCCTTCGTACATGGGCTCTCGTCTTGCTTCCTTTTACGAACGAGCAGGGATGGTCGAATGCCTGGGCACTCCCGGCAGAAATGGCTCGGTGACAGTTGCCGGCGCGGTTAGTCCTCCCGGAGCCGATTTCAGCGAACCGGTGACCCAGAACACGCTCAGGATTATAGATGCACTTTTTGCCCTGGAGGTTTCCCTGGCGAACAAGAGGCACTTTCCCGCCATAAGCTGGCTTACGAGCTACAGTCTATATGTGGATGCAGTCAGGGACTGGTGGAATGAGTATGATCCCGGATGGGAAACGACCAGGGCGAGCGCCCTGAAGATCCTGCAGCAGGAAGCTGAACTCGAGGAGATCGTCAGACTTGTAGGTCCCGAAGCACTGCCGGAAGCAGACAAGCTGCTGCTCCTTGTCTCCAGGATGATACGTGAGGACTTTCTGCAGCAGAGCGCATATCATGAGGTTGACACGTACTGCATGCCGACGAAGGCGGGGCTCATGCTCAAGACTATCATGAAGTTCTATGATCTGGCACGGGAGATGCTGGATGAGGGCTCGGGCATAGAGAGCGTACGCTCATCCCCAATGGTCTACAGAATATCGCGTATGAAGGACATACCCAACGAGAGCGCAAAAGAGAAAATGAACGAGCTGTGGCGGGAGATGGAAGAAAGCATGTTGGCCGGCAAGCGGGTTTCCTGATAGAAGGAGGGCTCCTATGGATTTATCATCACTGTACGTAAGAGAGTCAAGAGCGATTAACAGGGCTAAGGGAGCCTTGCTCGTAGCAGAGAGCATTCCCGGCGTGATGTTCAACGAGATCGTCGACGTTCAACTGGGTAACGGCGAGATCAAGAGCGGCCAGGCAATCGACATCAGCAAGGAGGCAACCATAGTCCAGGTGTTCGGCGGCGTCAGCGAGGTGGACCTGGTCGGCAGCAGGATACGATGCAAAGGCGAGACCCTGAAGCTGCCCGTGTCACCCGACATTCTGGGAAGGATCTTCAACGGCATGGGCGATCCTATAGATGGAGGCCCGACGGTCATCCCCGAGGACTACCTGGATATCAACGGCGAACCCGTCAACCCCGCAAACCGGCAGCCGCCCGCAGAGTTCATAGAGACTGGAATCTCGTCCATAGACGGCTTGAATGCATTGGTCAGGGGACAGAAGCTGCCCATATTCAGCGGTTCGGGGTTGCCGCATAACAGGATCGTGTCTCAGATAATCAGGCAAGCGGCGGTAAAAGGCAAAGAGGAGAGGTTCGCTCTCGTGTTTGCCGCCATCGGCATCAGCTATGATGATGCCTCGTTCTTCATGAATAATCTCGAGAAGACGGGTGCGCTGGAGAGAACGGTGGCCTTCATCAATACTGCATCAGATCCCGTTATCGAGCGTATATCAACCCCGAGGTTAGCTTTGACCGCCGCCGATTATCTGGCATGGAAGCAGAACATGCACGTACTGGTTATACTGACCGATATGACCAACTACTGTGAAGCTCTGCGCGAACTATCCTCTATGCGCGAGGAGATACCTTCCAGAAGGGGATACCCCGGCTACATGTACACCGACCTGGCTACCATGTATGAGAGGGCAGGGAGGATAGCCGGCATGGAAGGCTCTGTAACCATCATGCCCATCCTGACCATGCCCGACGATGATGTAACCCATCCTATTCCGGATCTTACAGGCTACATTACCGAAGGGCAGATCGTTCTCTCCCGAAATCTGGAGAGAAAGGGCGTATATCCTCCGATAGACGTATTCCCGTCACTGTCACGGATGATGAAAGAGGGCATAGGACCCGGTAAGACGAGGGAGGACCATAACAACGTCTTCATGCAGTCGTACGCTGCCTACGCCGAGGGATGCTACCTCAGGGAGATCTCCACCATCATAGGTGCCGAGGCACTTGGTGAACGAGACAAGATCTACTTGACCAACGCAGACGAGTTCGAGAGAAGATTCATATCTCAGGGCGAGTGGGAGAAGAGAACGGTGGAGAACACCCTGGACATAGCCTGGGAGTTATTCTCGGCACTGCCCAAAGAGGACCTGAAGCTGATCCAAGAGGACTTCATCAAGAAATACCTGCCCGAGCGCGGGGAGTAGGATCGAGTGTAGTCGCAATGCCGCAATTGATGAGAGTCAGGCCCACCAAGATCGAGCTCGTGAAGCTCAAGCGCAGGCTTTCGCTGGCGCAAAGAGTCCAGAAGATAGTCAAGGATAGGCTGGCGATACTGACCACTGAGTTTCTGCAGACAGCACGCGAGACAGTGGAAGCCAAGACGAAGCTAAATGACAATCTGACCGAACTCTACAGGGCATTGTCGATCGCCTCCGGACACCACGGTTACATATCCCTTGAAAAGGAGTTGATAGCCAGTGAGGCTGAGGTGAAGGTCATCCCTGGCTCAAGAAACGTTGCCGGCGTGCGAATCCCGTCATTCGAGCTGGCAGACGTCCCCGAAGAGGTGGGGATGAGAGCCTATAGCGTGGTGGACACCTCCTCCTGGTTAGACCATGCCGCGCATCTATCCCGGGAGTTCCTGAAAGCTACCGTTGAACTGGCTGAGCTCCAAAGGAGTTTTGAACTGCTGGCGATGGAGATAAACAGGACAAAGAGGATCACCAATGCCCTGGAGTACATGGTCATCCCCTCACTGCAGGCAACGATAAGCTACCTAAACATGAAGTTCGAGGAAAGAGACAGAGAGGAGAAGGCGCGGCTGAAACGCGTCAAAGTCCTGGTCGCTCGAGAGTAGACCGATGCCTGAGTCACTAAATGGTGAGCCGAGACGATCTCACTACGAAAGGGTGCTTCAAGAATGCTTGAGCGCCGAGCTCAGGATAGTAAACACCGGTTTGCCACGGAGCCAGAAGCGTCTATCGGAGCTACTGACCGAGAAACACCCTGCTGTGATGTGCAACGACGGCAGCACTCACCTCTTCAAGAGGAGCGAACTCGACCACCTTGCAAGCATACTGGACGCTTCTGGGCGAGAAGACTTGCCGTTGCCCATTCTCATAGAGATAGGCAGAGAGGAAGCCGGGGCGTTCGTGATATGCGAAGGAGAGGCTGAGGAGAAGGTTATATCCACTACACTGGATATGCCGGTGCACCGCCAAGAGTCAATGATCAGGATATATAAGCCGCAGCTAGAGATATTGAGGGCAAAGCTCAAGACGACGACAGCATACATATTCTCCGCCAGAGCCATCTCGTGAGTTCGCCGACCTCGCCATGATTGCCTGTGTTTGGCCCGCTCGACGTGGTTCCTCTTCAAGGAACAGGCTGTCTTCCCAAAGATCGGTCTCGGGATCAGGCGGACCGACGGTGATATCTCAGAAGGCCCATGCTTGTTACGGTGCCTGGCTTGATATGAGACACTGCGTGGTTTGTACGGAAAAGCGGTGGAAAGTGTTGCCTGCAAAGGCAGATACCATTGACAAACACTTGCACTTAAGAGATAATCACCATATCAAATGGTAAAGATAAGATTGCGACGTATGGGGAGGAAGAACAGACCATCCTACCGGGTGGTAGTATCCGACATTCGC
>PWZA01000094.1 GCA_003567655.1 Dehalococcoidia bacterium | reverse complement strand
CTTCGTATGCTCGTGCTGCATCCGCCAGTCGCAGGTAACCGAGATCTCGTCCGGCAAGAAGGAGATCGGCGAGAGCCTGGAGGAGGTGGTCACCGGAGGTAGGGAAAGCACCCTGGCATCGCAGGTGGTACAGAAGCTGGAAAGCAAGGTCGCCGAGATGAAGAGGGGGCTGGACAAGCCGGCCAGGAATCCGGGCAACCTTGCCGCCCTCAAGAACAGGCTGCATGATGTTTCACAGAAGCACGGCCAGGTCAGGGACGAGGTCTCCAGGGTCGAGGCACAGAAGGTCGAACTGGTGGAAGCGGAGAAGCAACTTGTCCAGGTCAAGGAAGAACATGAGAAGGTGCGCGCCCTGCTCGAAAAGAATAAGAAGCGACAGGAGATAGAGGCGACGCTTGAGAGGCTGGGCAAGGAGTACGAGAGGGTAGAGGAACTGCTGGGGAGGATATCCAAACAGGAAGAGGAGCTGAAGAAAGCCGGTGAGGCGCTGGAAGCTATCGAGGGCTTTCAGGACAGGCAGCAGGTCTCCGATCTGAGGAAGGGGCTGGATGCGATCCGGAACAGGCGCGGGGACATCGAGAACGACCTGGCACAGAGGCAGCAGGAGCTGGAAGAGGTGAGGCGGAAGCGGGAAGGAGGGTCTGCCCGGTTTCTGGGCTCGCCCGCCGGTATTGCCGTTGCAGTAGCGTTGTTCGTGGGCGGCCTCGTCGGGGTCCTTGTCGGCCACCTGTATCTCCTGGCCCTGGTGGTTGTGGGTGCGCTTCTTTTCGTCCTCGCCCAGAGGGCGAAAGGTGCGATTGAGAGGGACAGGAGCAGCATAGCGAGCGTCGAAGAGCGCATCCGTAAGATGAAGGAATCCCTGGAGGAACTGGACAGGGAGGAACAGGGGCTGCTGGATAAAGCAGAGTGCGTTACGCTTTCCGAGTTCAACGATAAGGAGAAGAGCTTTCATCAGTGGCTTCGTACGAGGGAGGAGGCGAAGTACCGCCTGGAGGGTATGCTGAGCGGTAGAACGATCGAAGATGTCGAAAAGCAGAGGTCTGATGTAACCAGGAAGATGGCCGTTGAAGAACAGAAGCTCACCGACGACTTAAAGCAGACAGAGGTGAGCCCTGAGCAATACGTAGAACTGGAGGAGAAGGTCAGGGGTCTGGAGGCGAAGCGGGACGGGCTTGAAGATCGCAGGAGGGACGCGATGGCGATCATCAGGGCGGCCAAATATGATGCCGAGGAGCAGACCAGGCTCGAGGAAGAACTGGAAGGCCTCAGGGAAGCCCTGAGACGGGAGGAGAGGAAGGTGAGGGTATACGAACTGGCCCGTGACCTCATAATCGAGGCCAGGATCGACGTACTTTCGTCGGCTGACGAAGCGTTGCAGGGAGAGATCCAGAGGTGCTTTTCGCTCTTCACCGACGGAAAGTATCAACACGTGAAGGTCAACAAGGAGGATCTGGAGTTCTGGGTGTACTCCGATGAGAAGGGGGATTGGGTCAGGCCCGAGGAGCTGAGCGGTGGGGTGATCGACGAGTTCTACCTGGCGTTCCGGCTTGCCCTGGCGAAACTGATATTCGGCGATAAGAGGCCGCCGTTGATACTGGACGATCCGTTCGTGAATTTCGACCCGGCCCGGCTGGCCGGCACGCTGGACTTCTTCAGGACGCTGGCCCCGGACTACCAGATAATCATATTCACGTTGAGCGACGCCTACGATGCGGTCGCCGATAACACCGTCCTTCTGCCCTCCGATGTTCGACTCCTGTAGCCGCGCCGGTGCAACCGGTGCACAGCGTCTGCCGTCATCATCGCCCGTGATTTCATGTTCCCGATGAATCTACTGCGACAGTCTGGCTATTCTTTGGTGAGGGCCGGGACGACGTTGGAGATGGGTGTTCGATGAACCGTGCAACCGCTATTCCTGGTCGATAAGGCACCTGGCCTTCAGCCAGTCCAGCACGGCGGCCATTGCCTTCTCCTCGACGCGCAGCCTGTGTCCCGCGCCCGGTATGATGCGCAGTTCCCTCGGTTCTCCGGCCTTGCCGTAGAGACGGTATGCGTGCTCCAGCGGTATCAGTTCATCGGCCTCGCCGTGCACTACGAGAACAGGGCGGGGCGAGATCCTGTCGATCCAGTTGAAGGGAGTAACTATCTCGAATCCCCTCTCCCATTCCTCGATGGATGGAGGGAAATCCTCATCCCGGATTACTCCGATCTGGCGGAACCGCCGTATAGTGTCCGCCGTCGGTTCCTTTTCGCGCAGGGCGGCGAAGTCGGCGGGACAGGCGCAGAGTGTCACCGACGATACCCTGGTGTCATGGGCCGCAGCGTAGACGGAGACCGCAGCCCCTCCGCTGAAACCGAGCAGGCAGAGATGGCTCTTCTCCACCCGGTCCAGAGCATACAGATAGTCAAGAGCGGCATGCAGGTCGCGGGTCCAGCCCGGGATATCCAGGTTGCCTTGGCTCTTACCCGTCCCCCGGAAGTTGAAGATCAGGGTCACGAAGCCGGCCAGGCAGAAGCGCTGTGCCAGCAGTGCATAGCCTCTATCGGTCGGGTCCGGAGTGACAGACGGAATGCCGTGGCAGATACACAGCGCGGGCCTGACTCTGTTACCTGAGGGGATGTGGAGTTCACCGACAAGCTCAAGCCCATCTGAATGCAAGCGGATCTCTTTTGCCTCCATCTTCTGAAGGGTTAGAAGTAATACATTCTTCTTCTATTCTTGAAGAGCAGACCTGCTACGACCCCCAGGAGCAAGCCCCCGAGGTGGGCCTGCCATGCTATCAAGGGGATGAGGAAGGAGATGAAGAGGAAGATCAAGACTGCTACCCAGAGGGGCATCGGAACGGGGAAGGGAAATATGAGTACAGGTGTCTTGGGGACCATTATAGCCAGGGCGCCGGCGAGGGCAAAGATGCCTCCTGAGGCACCAACGCCCGTCGACATAGGAGGAGCCAGGAGCACGAAGAGGATATTGCCCGCCAGTCCCCCGAGGAAGAACACCCCCAGAAAGCCCTTCTCTCCTACTGCCCTCAGCAGAAATCCTCCCAGAAAGAACAGGCTTATCATGTTGAACAGTATATGTGACAGGCTTCCGTGAATGAACATATTGCTTATGATGGTCCAGGGTCGGGCCAGGAGCAGAGACGGGGTGAGTCCCAGGAAGGATATTGTCTCCGGCCTCAATAACGTGATGATGAATAGGGAGACGTTCAAAGCGATGAGGAACCACAGGACGTTCAGGTTGACGGGCCCGTAGGTTCGCATCGGTCAATTATAGATTAAACTCGGCTTCAGGTTCAACAATCGCTCTCAATCAGACCTCGGGCTGTGCTAGGACCGAGAGTAATTGACAAACTACTGGGGGCAGCTTACCATGTAACTGCCGCCCAATCTTAACAGGATTTTAACATTTAGATGGCATCATTTATGGTCGGCGCCGATCTGTCCTGTGGGTCTCCTCGGTATGTGTGGGCCCTATAACCGGATCAGGGTGATGATGAATCAAGTTGTACGCAGGGCGGAGTGGCAGGCATGAAGAATGTGAGATAATTGCGGAGAGCAGGTTCAGAAATAAGGATGCAGCGAAGACTCAGGCTAAGACGGAGGAGGCTCCTGTTAACACTTGCAACCGCGGTTCTGACCGCGTCGTTGCTTTCAGCCCTGGCCTGCCAGCCGGTGGAGAAGGTGTTCACGTATACCTTCGGGTCAACCAGTGCAGCCTCCACTCATTACAGTGCCGCTCTCGTCTTGGCTAACCTGATCAACAGCGAGAACCCCGACATAAAGGTCGCTGTAGGGGAAACCGGAGCTACTCATGATAATCTGATCAGGGCGCAAACCGGTAAACTCGACGGTGGTTTTGCAGTCAACTGGGACGGTATGGCCATGGCCTATAACGGTACGACCATAGATGAATATGTTGACTATGGTAAGTGGCCCGAGTTGAGGATGTTGCCCGGCTATGTATACAACTACGTATATGTGGTGATCGTGGATGATGGTCCCGGTGCCGAGATAGATACGTTGTACGATTTACATGGCCAGAAGTTCTCGGCAGGAATTACCGGGTCGGTGACTGAATTCAACATCCGCCGTCAGTTGGAGGCTCTGGGAATCGAGCCTGACTGGGTGAGCGCCAGTTACCCTGAGGTTGTGGCTATGGCAAAGGAACTTGAGATAGTTGGCTTCGCCAGGTCTACAACAAAATTCGAACTCGACTCCTCTATGCTTGATCTGAAGAGTGAAGTAGACATAAAGATCTTGGGCTGGCCTGAGGACCAGCTGCAGACGGCATTGATGGCTACACCGGGAACGTCAGCAACCTGGATTCCGCAGAACGCGATCCAGGGGTTGCCCATGCCCGGTTTTCATACACTGGGACACACTACCGGTGTCTTTGTTACCACGGATATCCCTCAGGATGTCGGCTACAGAATGGTGAAGGCCTATGTTGACAGGTGGGATGAATTCGCCAGGGCCTGGCCGGCAGCCGGAAACTGGACACCGCTGGAAACCGATCTGGCACTTCTGGGTGACATAACCGAACTGGTTGAGATGCCGCCGTTGCATGCCGGTGTTGTGCAGTTGATGATAGAGAGAGACTACCATGTCCCGTCCAGGCTTATCGGGCCCGAATACGACGGAAACTCGGCGGAAGAATAGATTTCTTTGGTGCCAGGCCCGCATTCCCGCAAGACAGTCGCTTTATAGGAAATAGACGCTTCCATAGAACGCCTGACAACTCCGCTCTAGTGTGTCCCGATATGGTGTAGTGTCTTGATCCGTTGGATATGCTCGCTGAATCCCTGGGGTTTGCTTGCAGTTGATGCTTCACCCAGCGGGTCGTCTGTCTCATGGTCACCCAGGAGCACGTCGAAGTGCGACTTGATCGAAGCAGCAACTACCTTCAGGTTATAGCCGCCTTCGAGTACGACGACAAGACGATCCCGGCACAGTTCCTCGGCAAGTGTCTTAAGTATCATGGCCATCTGAGAGAAACCGTCAACGCTTACCCTCATCATGGCCAGGTGGTCGGCCCAATGAGCATCGAATCCGGCAGACACGAGTATCAGTTCGGGCCTGAATCTATGCACTATTGGAACCAGGACCTCGCGGAACGCCTTCAGGTACTCATCATCGCCCCAGCCGGCGGCCATGGGGATGTTAACCGTCGTGCCTGCTCCGTCGCCGGCTCCTGTTTCCTCCGCCCTTCCTGTTCCGGGGTAAAATGGGTACTCGTGAATCGAAAAGTAGAGAATGCTCGGGTCGGTGTAGAACGCGTCCTGGGTTCCGTTTCCGTGATGAACGTCAAAGTCGGCGATAAGAATGCGGCTGAGGCCGAATGCATTGCGGGCAAATCTCGCGGCGATGGCCACGTTATTGAAGATACAGAAGCCCATCGCTCGATCAGCGACCGCATGGTGTCCCGGTGGTCTAACCAGGGCAAACGCGTTGTCCACCTCTCCTCTCATCACCGCCTCCGTAGCGGCCATGAGCCCTCCTGCCGCATAGGAGGCTACCTCGTAAGACCTGTCACAGACTATGGTGTCCGCATCAAGCCATCCTCCACCCCTTTCTGCCTTGCCCCTGACGTAAGAGATGTAATCCGGAGAGTGTACCATCTCCAGTTCTTCCACTGATGCAGGACG
>PWZA01000178.1 GCA_003567655.1 Dehalococcoidia bacterium | reverse complement strand
TCTTTGCTATCTGTTACTTTCCCGTGCGCTCAGCCCTGCGCTCAGCAGCCACTACCGTGTTAACCATCAGCATTGTAATGGTCATGGGCCCAACTCCACCGGGCACAGGCGTAATGGCGCTAGCCTTCTCCTTAACCGTCTCGAACTCCACGTCGCCCCTGAGGTCGGCCACCTGTTTGTTGGGATCAGCCTTGCTTGGCTTCCATCCCACGCGGTTCACCCCTACATCGATAACCACTGCCCCCTCCTTGACCATGTCCGGCTTGATCACCTCGGGAGAGCCCATTGCCGCCACCAGTATGTCTGCCTGTCTCGTGATCTCGGCCATATTCTTCGTTCCAGTGTGCACCACCGTCACAGTGGCATTGGCTCGCTTGTTCTTCTGCACCAGCATCGCGATAAGAGGCTTGCCCACTATGTTGCTTCGCCCGCATATAACCACATGCTTGCCCTCCGGGGCATTCCCACTGCGTATCATCAATTCCACAGCGCCGTGCGGAGTACAGGGCATGAAATAGGGATCTCCAATGAGCATCTTGCCCACATTGATGGGGTGGAAGCCGTCCACATCCTTGGCCGGCTCTATCAGATCCAGCACTTTGTTCGAGTCAATGTGTTTAGGCAGCGGGAGCTGAACGAGTATTCCGTCAACGTGCTCGGCCGCATTCATCTCCCTTACCTTGGATATCAGCTCCTCCTCAGAGGCACTTTCGGGCAGAACGATGGTCTCCGACCATACGCCTATCTCGCCAGCAGCCTTCTCCTTGCCGGTCACATATGACACCGATGCAGGATCCTCTCCCACACGAATCATGACCAGGCCCGGCGTCACACCGCCACTCTTAAGCTTGGAAACCCGGCCCGTCAACTCAGCCCGAATCTCCTTCGCTACCTCAGTTCCTGAGATAATCCTTGCCGTCATCTAGACCTCCTTCATCATTTACTATAGTCTCCCGAGGCGATCGGCCGACCGAAAGCTACCTATTCGCCGATGCTAAGCCGGGAGGTAATGTCCTTCAACTGACCCATGACCGCGGAGCTGGCATCGCTGAGAGGAAGACCACCCAGCCCGGCGTCTATCACACTCTGATCGTAGGGAATGAACCCCAGGAACTCAAAATCCGGCATGGCGGCGAGAAGAAACTCCCTGTCCTTGTCGCTCCGAACCTTGTTGCCCACTGCCTTGATGCTGTGCAACCCTATGTCCCCGGCCAGCTCCCTTATTCTGTAAGCGGTCTCTATACTCCCCCTGCCGGGCTCTACAACGACAATCAACTGATCTACCCCTTTTGCAGTCGCCCGACCAAAATGCTCCACCCCGGCCTCCATATCCATGACCACAGCCTCATCCCGGTTCAAAAGCAAGTGAGCAACTAGAGCCTCCAGCAGGGCATTCTCGGGACAATAGCACCCGCTGCCCCCCTTCTTCAAGCGCCCCATCACCATCAATCTGATTCCCTCATGTTCAACCCAGTAATTTTCAGGAATATCGTCAACCTTGGGGTTCAGCTTGAAATAGGGTGCTGCCTCACCGGGGCGCGCCCCTGTCCTCTCCTCAATCAAGTCACCCATCTCAGATATGGGAGTTATCCTTTCAGAGTCGGGAAAACCAAGGGCCATAGCCAGGGTGGGATTGGGGTCGGCATCTATTGCCAGAACGGAGTATCCGGACTCTCTCAGTATATTAGACAGGAGGGCTACCAGCATTGTCTTGCCTACGCCTCCTTTGCCACTGACAGCGATCTTCATTCCGGAACGGAAAATTGTACCCTTTCTCAACAGCATAAGTCAATTAATGTCTGGCTAAACACACAGCGTTCCTCAAGGGTTGACAGTGCGAGAGTGGTTCATATACCATAGATTGAACGCTGCAATTCCTGGCCACACCGACCGGTCACAGACACAGGCAGGGGGTGATACATGAGGTGAGCGACTAGAGTTCCGCGGCAAGACACTGGGGACGCAGGGTATGAGGTGGTTTCCCGATTCGTTCCGCTTAAGACTAGATAACAGGAGGTGATGCTATGAGCAAACGTATGATTGCATCCTTGGCAATTATCGTGGTTGTCGTCGTAGTTCTGGTGCTTGTGTTGCGCCCCTCAGAGCCGAAACCGACGATAACCGTGGGAAGCAAGGGATTTACTGAACAACTAATCATCGGCGAGATGATGGCGCAGCTTTTGGAAGATCGCATGCCAGACGTTAATGTCAACCTGCAGGACGGTCTATCGACTCCGGCGCTGAGAGAAGGCATGGAGGTCGGAGCACTCGACGTAATCGCCGAGTACACGGGAACGGCCTGGATGGTTCATGGCGAACAGGAATACGACCCGGCCGACGATGCACAGGATATCTACGACGCGGTGAAGGCATGGGACCAGGCCCAATGGAGCATAATCTGGCTGGATGCCATCTGGAACAACAACACCTATGCCTTTGCTTCATGGTCTGAGTTTGTGGATGACCACGGACTGACCGATCTCTCCAGTTTAGCGGCACTCTACAGGGCAGAGGAGGGAAAGATTGACACCGTAGTTACCGACGAGTGGGCCGTCCGTCCTGACGGACGCCCTGCATTTGAAGCAGCCTACAACTTCGAATATGATGACGATTATCTGCTTGTCGTTGCGGCAGGCCTGACACTCGTAGCTCTGGAAACTGAAGAGGTTGAGGTCGGGATGATCTTTGGCACCGACCCCCAGGTTGCGGAGTATGGCTGGCATGTGTATCCGGACGACCTGTCTTTCTTCCCGCCCTATGACATGACCCCTTCGGTAAGGGTCGAGGTCCTGGATGAGTATCCGGAGATCGCCGGCATCCTCAATGAGCTGGTCGCGACCTTCCCCGGTGGAGGCCAACCATTTACGCTCGCGAATATGGCTGCCTGCCAGGCAGTCTGGGCGGAACTGAACTGGAAGGTGGACTTCGAAGGTATGATGCCCGACGAGGTTGCGGAGTGGTGGTTGACTGAGAATGGCTTGATCGGAGGGTAGCGTACCGCTGATTGATGGTGAGCTCTAGTGAGGCTTACATTAGCAGGGCCTGGCTGGCTCCTGGAAGGGGCTGGCCGGGCCTTGTCTCGGGGTCATACGTAACTCTTGCAAGAGTAGGAGTCGGCATGACAGAGAGAACGCTATAGCGTTCATCCGGCGTTCTGGCGCAACGGTAAGTCATCAGCGTAGGGTGACACGATTATGATAAGGGCATGGCAATTCCTTATGCAGCGCCCCGATGTCGTGGCCGAGTGGACCCTTGAGCACCTGCAGATTGTCGGCACCGCCTGCGCTATAGCGATGCTGATCGGTGTACCGCTGGGAATATACCTCAGCGGCAGAGGCAAGTTCAGAGAGGCCCTGGCCGACATCGTCCTTTACCTGGCAGAGATACTCATGACTGTGCCCAGTCTGGCTCTGTTCGGGTTTCTCATGAGCATTCTCGTTTTTCTGAACCTGCCTCCTCTTGGCTTTCTGCCGGCCATGATTGCGCTCGTGATTTACGCACAGCTGCCTATCCTGCGCAACACCTACATAGCCATTCGTAGCGTGGATCCGGCAATTATCGCGGCAGGCAAGGGCATGGGTATGAGCGAAACTCAGCTTCTTTTCAGGGTGAAGCTGCCGCTAGCCTTTCCCGTCATCATGGCGGGACTGAGGACAGCAATAGTGGCGACCATCGCCATAGCTGCCATCGCCGCTATCATCGGTGCGGGTGGTTTGGGAAGGCCGATATTATGGGGGCTAAGAAACAACAGAATAGATCTCATCGTCGTGGGCGGAGTTACCATCTCGATTATAGGTATCGGCGTCGACCTTCTCATGCACCGGATGGAGAGGTGGGTTACCCCCAAGGGACTCAAGAGAGAGGTGAAGCGATGATCGAACTCAAGCGGCTGACGAAGGTTTACCCCGACGGAACTCAGGCCGTGAAAGATGTGACTCTGGAGGTAAAGAACGGCGAGGTGTGTGTACTGCTGGGACCCTCAGGTTGCGGGAAGACCACCACCATGAAGATGATAAACCGCCTCATTCCGATCAGCGGCGGCGAGATATACATCGACGGCAGGAAGAACACTGAGATGAACGAGGACGAGTTGCGCAGGAGTATCGGCTATGCCATTCAGGACATAGGTCTCTTCCCCCATATGACTGTGGGGCAGAACATTGAGACAGTCCCCATTCTCAAGCATTGGCCTAAGGCGAGACGAACCGAGAGGGCGGAGGAGCTACTGGAGTTGATGGGTATGCCTCCAAAGGAGTTCATACATAAATACCCCAGTGAGCTCTCTGGCGGTCAACGCCAGCGTGTGGGAGTAGCCCGCTGCCTGGGAGCAGATCCTCCGTTGCTGCTAATGGATGAGCCATTTGGCGCCATTGATCCTATAACAAGGGTCAGACTCCAGGGTGAGTTCCTGAAGATACAGGACATACTGCAGAAGACCATCATATTCGTAACCCATGACATCTATGAGGCGATCAAGATGGGAGACAGGATAGCCCTGATGAACGAGGGGCAGCTGGTACAGTATGGCAACCCTGCCGAACTGCTTTATAAACCGGCGAACGAGTTCGTGGAGGATTTCGTTGGCGCCGATCGTGCCCTCAAGGGGCTGCAGTTGCTTCGCATCAAGGAGATCATGACAAGCCATACACCCACGGCGAAGCCGGATGAAAAGGCGGAGGCTGCCCGAGCCAGGATGGAGCAAGAGCGGATGGACTGGCTGCCGGTGGTGGATGATACAGGAAGGCTCGTGGGTACATTCACAAGGCCCGAGCGAACCGAGGACAAGACGGTTGCGGAAATCATGAGCCCGCCCCCTGCCACAGCCACGGTGGATGCCGTTCTCAATGAAGCCATCTCTCTCATGCTGAGCGGCGGACTGGACAACCTGGCCGTGGTAGACCACGACAAGAGGCTCATGGGTATGCTGAGCTTTGCCGCAATCCGCGAGGCACTGGCCAGGATTGGCCAGCAGGGAGCTGACCAATGACTCGCTGGATCGTCTTCATCAGCATCCTGGGCATCTGTGTGGGGGCTACCGTCTGGATAACCAACCTCGAGTATGTAGCAATCTACCCGACCCTCGATTATCCGGAACTGCTCAACGAAATCTGGGCTCACTTTTTCCAGCTTGTGCTACCAGCAGCATTGATAGCCATGGCCATTGCCATTCCGCTGGGACTGATTGTCACCCGGCCACGGTTCAAGCGGTTGGCTTCTCCGGTCATGGGTGTCGCCAGCGCAGCCATGGCCATTCCCAGCATGGCCGTTTTAGCAATCATGATCCCCATCTTCATAGCCCTGGAGATAAGGCCGGCCTTCGGTGTAAAGCCTTCGCTCGTAGCCCTCGTATTCTGGGGGGTGCTCCCCATCCTCCGTAATACCTGTGCCGGCATAAACAATATCAGCCCGGGAGTTCTGGAAGCCGCCCGTGGCATGGGTATGAATCCGGGCCAGATCGCCCGCAGAATAGAGTTACCACTGGCCCTGCCGGTGATAATGGCCGGCATAAGAGTGACCACAGTTATACTTGTTGGCACAGCTACCCTGGCTGCCATCGTCGGAGCGCCCGGCCTTGGTCAGCCCATATTGCGTGGTGTCCTAATGGGTCAGCCTCTGCTGACTCTGCAGGGCGCTGCTCCGGCAGCGGCCATGGCCATC
>PWZA01000205.1 GCA_003567655.1 Dehalococcoidia bacterium | reverse complement strand
GCTCATAGACTATCAGTTCACGCACACCGACTGCTGTGTTGTCCAGGCCACGCCCAACATGGGGAATATGGCCTCCATCAAGATTCAGGAAGCCGTCGGATTGGTGCGCATTGGAAAAGCCGTGCACCGTTTCCCCGAGCATATGCAGAGCTACACCACCCCTGTCCACCACTATGTCTACCGCCTGAACCGGGCCGACTGGAAACAGAGCCGGACCAAATAACCGGCAGTTCCGATCTCGTGGCCCGGGATCACATACGGGTTGCCCGCATGAGCACCGGCCCCGGCGGACGACCCGCAGTTCTCGATGCTTGACGCTAGACCACGCCGATCCCGTCGGTGAGGGACTAGTCTGACTCTTCCTTCTGAACCCCGGTGAAGGTGAAGTCCTTCACGTAGACGGCAGGCATCACCGAAAACATGCCACCCTCGTCGCTGATGACCTCTCGCTCCCTGGATATCGCCTGCACGTTGGAGAAGGCCCGCAGCATGCTTTCGGTCCAGCGCAGGTTCTTAACCGCATGCTTGATCTTGCCGTCCTCGACAAGGAACGTGCCGTATCGGGTCATCCCCGTCATCAGTGCATTTTTGGGGTCGAGAAATCCGTTCACGTAATGGAAGTTGGTGACCAGGAGGCCGCGTCGGCAGGACGATATCATCTCCTCAAGAGACGAATCCCCCGGCTCAAGGCAGACGTTCCACGGTATCGCTCCATGGGGCATGCCCGGCGGCAAGCCATGACCTGTCGGCTTGGTCTTGCCTTGGTTGGCACTCATCGTGTCGAAAACGACGCCGCGATTTATCCCGCGCTCGATCAAAACCACCTTCTGCTTGGGAAAGCCCTGAAAGTCAAAGGGAAGTCCCTGCGCCTCGGGTTCGAAAATACTGTCATATATGGTGATGTTATCACCCATCGACCGCTCTCCAAGCTTGCCGGCCATGAAGCTCCTTCCCTCGATGAATGCGTTCGAACCGAAAGCGATCATACTGAGCCACATCATCACCTCGGAAAGACAGCTCGGCTCAAGTATCACGTCCATCTGCCCCACAGGTATCTCCTGTTGATCCCTGTTCAGCGCACATCGCTCCAGCCCCCTGGCAGCGACCGCCTCGAAATCTACGGTGCTCACGTCATGAGAAAAGGCACTGGAACGACTCATTCCGTGCTCGGAGACCGGCACAATGATGATCTGAGCATGGGTGAGCGGCTGGTAGGCAGAAAGGCCGTTCGAGTTCAGCACTGCGATCTCTGCCTCTCCGCTGGAAAAAGCCCCGGCTACCTCGAATCCCAGGCGGTCGGACTGAGCGAATATCTTCTTCATCGTCTCCGCTCGAGCAGTCGGTGTAAACTCGGCCGTGGCCTCGAAATAGGTGTTCGTCTTCTGATACTGCGCCGGCTCCGGGAAATCCTCGAAGTATGGATTCTCCGGCTGGTGCCGGGCCGCTTCCACTGCCCGAGCGGTTGCCTGCACCAGTTCCTCTTCTTCCATCCTGTTGACGGTGACGACCCCCAACCGCTTACCCTCGGCTACCCGAACATACACACTGGTGTCTTCCTCAAAGACATTTTGATGTATTGCCGATTTCGTATAGCGCGTAAGTCCACTCCTGCCGCCCGTGAAGACCAGTTCCGTCTGTTCAGCAGGCGAACGACTTACAACGCGCTTCAACAGCCCCAACAATTTCTCTTCGCCTATCATTTCTTAACCCCCACTTCGGTATTTCTAAACCTGGCCGGTGCCGTTCCGTGCCCTACATGCATGGTCTGAGGCGGCTCCCCTTTGCCACAGTTCGGGAGTCCCCAGAGTCGCCACTCGCTCCTGCCGCAGATCGCATCGCACGAGTTCCAGAACTGCGGTGTAATTCCTGTATACACCGGATTCTTAAGCATCCGTACGCGCTTGCCGTTCTTAATCTCCCAGCCGATTTCACAGCCGAACTGGAAGTTCAACCTCAGGTCATCGATCGACCACGATTTGTTTGTCGAGACAAGAATGCCGTCCTTTGTGTCTTCTACTAGATCATCAAGCGAGAGATCCTCCTCGCCCGGCTCCAGGTTGATATTGACCATCCTGATAAGAGGGATATGATTCCAACTCTGGGCCCGCATCGCACCACTGCTTTGCCCGCCCACGATCGGGGCCGTCTCCCGCGACGTAAGGTAACCGACGAATATTCCCTCCTTGATGATGGGGAATCGCTGGGCCGGCACACCTTCGTCGTCGTAGCCAAACGAACCGATGGAACCGGGTATGGTAGCATCACCGTAGAGGTTGACTATCTTTGAGCCGTAGCGGAAACCGCCCAGCTTATCCAGCGTCAAGAAACTCCCTCCGGCGTAGCTGATCTCCGTACCCAGAGCACGATCAAGTTCAGTGGGATGTCCACACGACTCGTGTATCTGAAGGCCCAACTGTGAAGAGGTGATGATCAGGTCGGTCTTGCCCGCCGGGCAGGGCTCGGCAGCGAGAAGCGCCAGCGTCTCCTCTCTCGTTGACTCGGCGTTCTCAACCAGCCTGAGCGATTCTATGAACTCATAACCCCGGGCCGCACAGTCTCCGCCGTGGCTATCGGGATAGGATCGCCTCTGTAGCTCACCGTCTCCGATCGCTGTCGCCGAAATGCCAGCACCGCTCTCCAGGATACTCTGCATTATCTCAGCACCCTCCGTGCTCAGGAAGAGCTTGTCCGTCCGGAAAAAGCTCATTGATCCTTCGGCCACGCCGATCCGCTTGTCCTGCCTCAAGACCTTCAGGGCACCGAACAGCAGCTCCAGTTTCTTGTCCAGGGGCACAGCGAAGGGGTCGACTTCAAACTCGCTCTTGTAGCTCCCACGCTGCGGCTGGGAACCATCCAGCTTCACCACCTCGCGCTGGGTAAGATAGCTCGCCCTGGCAACCTCCAGTGCACGAGTGGCAGTATCCATGACACTGGCTTCGGTAAGACGAGCTGATGCAGCGAAGCCCCATGAACCCTTATGCAGAACCCGAATGCCGAACCCCGAGTCGCTCTTCCGCGAAAGACCTGCCACCTGCTCATTTCGCACTGTGATGCTCTCAATCTCACGGTCGAGATGACGTACATCGGCGTAGTCCACACCGGCCTGGCTCAGGTTCTCAAGGGCCGCCTTAAGCCATTGCTTTATCTCCATCAAGCCTCCTTTCGCGCTGAGTTTAGCAAATATCGGCTGCCAGTCCAAGCACATCCGGCGCGTGGTCCACCGGTGCATTGCTGAAGAGCCTTGCCTCTATCCTGACTGACATATACAGAAGCGTCACTAAGGATGGTGATGAAACCAAGGCCACTGCATATCACCCTCGGAACCCATAGCATAAGAAATGAAGAGCCATAATATGTTAGAATCAACTCAGCAGAAGCTCACCTCATCATGGAAAACCCAGCAGAATCAAACCAAGCGCGACACCTGTTCTGAACACGCCGGGTCATGCAGAGCATACTGAAGATTCGCGGATGGGAGTCCACTCTTCCGCCGTCAGACCCTGTCCTCACAGAACAACCACTGCTGCATAGCAGTATCACCATATCGGCAGCAAGCCGCGTGCTACGATTGCCGGCTCGCGGCAATTTCAACGACTTCTGATGAAAGTGATAGTCGGCCTGGGTAACCCTGGGAAAGTGTACGCCCGTAGCAGGCATAATATCGGCTTCCGATGCTTAAATCGTTTAGCCATCCTCAACTCCATCCGCTTTGACCACAAGCAGTGCCACTCCCGGGTAGGCAGGGGTGAAATAGAAGGCGAGGCAGTGGTGCTGGCCAAGCCGATGACATTCATGAACCTCAGTGGCAAATCCGTAGCCTGCCTGGTGCGCAAATATGACCTCACATTAGGAGGACTGCTGGTAATCTATGACGACATTGATCTGCCACTGGGCAAAATCCGCCTTAGGCAAGGCGGAGGCTCAGGAGGCCACAGGGGTATGAACTCCATCATTTCTTCTCTGGGAAGCGAGGATTTTCCCCGAATCAGGGTAGGGATCGGGCGGCCTCAAGCAGAAGGACAATGCTTTGAAGAAGGAGCCGTGGTAAGCCATGTTCTCAGCGGCTTCTCCGCCGAGGAAGAACAGCAGATCAAGCCCGTAGTCACCAGAGTATCTGAAGCCATACACTGCTTTGTCGGCCACGGAATCGAAGCAGCAATGAACGAGTTCAACTAGTCCCGGAGTATTCCATTTAAGGTCTTTAGCTGGTAGTATATTGGAATTCATGAGCGGTAATCGATTGAACGTGGCAGTCATCGGGAACTCAGCGTGTTCCAAGGAGGAAGCAGCACTGGCAGAGACTGTCGGCGAATTACTGGCTGAACGAGGTGCCACAGTGGTCTGTGGCGGTTTGGGCGGCGTCATGGAGGCAGTCTGCAGAGGAGCCAAGTCAAAAGGTGGCTTGACCATTGGCGTCCTGCCCGGGGATAAGGCAGAGATCGCCAACCCATGGGTAGATATCGGCCTGGCCAGCGGTATGGGCGAGGCCAGAAACGCTGTCGTGGTGAGAGCGGCTAAAGCGGTGATAGCCATCGGCGGAGGCTACGGAACGCTGAGCGAGATCGCCTACGCCCTGAAAGGGGGCATCCCGGTCATCGGCCTTAATACCTGGTCAGTGTCACAACCGGGTCATGAACACGATCCCATAACCAGGGTTCAGAGTGCCCGAGAGGCAGTGGAAGAGGCTCTCCTGGCGGCTGAAGCCGGATGCAATGATGGCACCACCGCATCAAGATCGCGCTGACACACAGAGAAGACTAGATGGCAAGCATTGAGAGTACAAGAGCCAGGGAGATTCTCGATTCCCGAGGTAATCCCACCGTTGAGGTGGAGGTGGCATTGATCGATGGAACAGTAGGCATGGCTTCCGTTCCTTCGGGCGCCAGCACAGGAACGCATGAGGCCGTAGAGCTTCGCGATCGGGACAGATCCAGATACCATGGGCGTGGCGTCCTGAAAGCCGTGGAACACGTCAACACGGAGATCGCCGAGGCAATCAGCGGCATGTCCGCCTCAGAGCAGGCAGCCATTGATCGGCGACTGGTTGAACTGGACGGCACTGCCAACAAAGCGCGGCTCGGAGCCAATGCCATTCTGGGTACGTCGCTCGCCGTGGCCAGGGCAGCGGCCGCATTCCGCGAGCTTCCCCTATATCAGCATCTGGGCAACGGAGAGACCAATCTGCTGCCGATACCGATGCTAAACATTATCAACGGTGGCCAGCATGCCCCCGGCTCAACGGATTTTCAGGAGTTCATGATAGTGCCGCTGGGCGCCGCTAGCTTCAGGGAGGCCATACGCATAAGCAGCGAGGTGTATCAGTCGTTACGCCAGATACTCAAGGATAAGAGCTTGAGCACCGCTGTAGGCGATGAGGGCGGTTTTGCACCTCAGCTTCCCTCAAACAAGGCTGCTCTCGAGTTGATACTGGAAGCCATCGACCTGGCGCGCTATGTAGCCGGTCAGGACGTGTTTGTCGGCCTCGACCCTGCTGCCAGCGAGTTCTACCGAGACGGGAACTACGCCCTCTCGCGAGAGGGAATCACGTTCACCTCCGACGAAATGGTCGACTATTATGTCCGGTTAGTCTCGGATTACCCCGTCTTCAGCATCGAAGACGGCCTGGCCGAGGACGATTGGGCCGGCTGGCTTTCACTCACGACCAAACTGGGAGCGAAGACTCGCCTCGTGGGAGACGACCTATATGCTACCAACATGGCGCGACTGGAAGAGGGAATCGCGCGCAATGCCTCCAACTCGATCCTGATCAAGCCCAATCAGATCGGCACTCTAAGTGAGACACTGGATGTGATAAGAAGGGCTCGGCAGTCAGAATGGACAACGATCATCAGCCACAGGTCCGGTGAGACAGAGGATACTGCCATCGCCGACCTGGCAGTGGGCAGCAGCGCCGGGTTTATCAAGGCAGGCGCCCCGTGTCGCAGCGAGAGGTTGGCCAAGTACAACCGTCTGCTGAGGATAGAGGAGAAACTGGGAGCGGCTGCCGAGTATCCCGGCAGAAGCGTGTTGTATAGTTTGGAGAGCACCGGATAATGCGGGTACTGGACGGCGTATATCAGATCAAGACCCCCTCTCCCGGAGATGGATCGTGGCAAACTAACGCCTACCTGGTGGAAGGTGGGGACGGTCATATACTGATTGACACCGGCTGGGATAGCCAGGAGGCTCTGTGGGCGCTCCAGGAAGGGATAAAAGGGGCCAATGTCAAGCTCAGAGACATCAAGAAGGTTGTTGTCACCCACATACATCCCGACCATTACGGGTTATCCGCCAAGATAAAGCAGATATGCGGAGCCGAAGTAGCCATTCACAGAATTGACGCAGGCCTGATCTTCTCCAGGTACAAGGATTTTGATGACCTGCTTCAGCAGATGGGGGAGCTGCTAAGGCAGAACGGTGTTCCCGAGGACGAGCTGAGTCAGTTACGAGAGGCCTCCTTATGGATGAACAAGTACGTCACGACCGATGAACCGGAGGAGCAGCTGGAAGATGGCGATACGATATCCAATGACTCCTTCGAATTTGAGGTATTGTGGACACCGGGACACTCGCCCGGACATCTCTGTCTCTACGAACGTGAGAGGAAGTTCATCATCAGCGGAGACCACGTCTTGTACGATACGACTCCCCACGTCAGTGTCAACCCCCACTCCGGTGATAATCCCCTGGGAGACTATGTCTCGTCCCTCAAGAAACTGGCGCGCCTGAGAGTCAACTTCGTCCTCCCGGGACACGGGCCTGTATTCAACGCCCTGGGTTTGAGAATAGACCAGATACTCCAGCACCACGAGAACAGGAAAAGAGACATCCTGAAGTCTCTGAGCAACGGGCTGAAGACGGCCTACGGTGTAGCTCGGGACATCCGCTGGACGGCAGCCAAAGGCGGCATCGCCTTTCAGGATCTGGCGATCTGGGATAGGCGTATGGCCGTTACCGAGACGCTTGCCCATCTCAAGCACCTGATGGAGGAGGACAGAGTGGCCAATGTTGATATGCAGGGTGGGTCGCTGTATATAGCTAAAGACTAGCCTGACTCATCTCCGTACTGGAGAAGAGCATGGCGACGCGCATCACATTGAAGGAGGACACAAGGAAATGGCAGCAAAAGTAGGGATCAACGGCTTCGGGCGCATCGGGAGGCTGGCCTTGAAGGCGATTATCCAGCGCTGTGGCGATCAACTGGAGGTTACGGCCCTTAACGACCTGACCGACGCCGAAACCAATGCCCATCTCTTCAAGTATGACAGCAACTACGGCATCTATCCCGGAACGGTGGAGGCCAGGAACGATAGCATAGTGGTTGACGGCAAGGAGATAAAGGTTCTCGCTGAGCGCGATCCGGCGCACATACCCTGGAAAGAGCACGGAGTTGACATAGTCATCGAATCTACAGGGCTTTTCACCAAGGGGAGCAAGGCCGCGGCCCATCTGAAGGGCGGAGCAAAGAAGGTCATCATCTCAGCACCGGCGCAGGAAGAAGACATATCGATCGTACTGGGCATCAATGAAGACAAGTATGACCCGGGCAAGCACAACATCATATCAAACGGCTCCTGCACCACTAACTGCGTTGCCCCTGTGGTGAAGGTTCTGCACCAGAGCTTCGGCATCGTTCACGGTCTGATGACAACAGTACACGCCTATACCAACGATCAGAAGATACTGGACGTGTTTCACAAGGATCTCCGCCGGGCAAGAGCCGCAGCCATCAACATCATCCCCACTACCACCGGAGCGGCTAGAGTGGTGGGCATAGTCATGCCTGAGCTTGAAGGGAAACTGCACGGCATCGCCCTCAGGGTACCCACTTCGGCTGTATCCGTGGTCGACTTCGTCGCCGACCTGAGCAAGAAGGCGAGCGCGGAAGAGATCAACGATGCCTTTCGCAAAGCTGCTGATGGCGAGTTGAAGGGAATCCTGGAATACTGCGACGAGCCGCTTGTGAGCTCCGACTTCAAGGGCAATCCTGCCAGCGCCATCTTCGATGCTCCGAGCACCATGGTCATCGATGGAAACTTCATAAAGGTACTGGCCTGGTACGATAACGAGTGGGGCTACAGCTGTCGTCTGGCTGACCTGGCTTCCTATATCATTGACAAGGGAATATAAGCGCCCGACATCTACCCGGGGCAGAACCGAGGTTGCTGCCGGGCGTGGCGCAAGGCCGGACGAACAATGAACGTCAGTGTCTGCAGGATTGAGCTTCGAATTCCCGAGAACCATTCCCTAAAAGGGAAACGGCAGGTGATAAAGTCTATCATCGCGCGGCTGCAGAACAGGTACAAGGTGTCGGTGGCAGAGGTGGATAATCAGGGCCTGTGGCAGTTAGCCACCCTGGGCGTAGCCTGCGTCAGTAACCAAAGGATACATGCCGACGAAACTCTGGCCAATGTGGTGAAGTTCATCATCCAGAACTACCCCGACGTGGAACTGCTGGGCTCTGAGATCGAGACCTTTCCCTGATGGATGCCGCCGCTTTTCTCCATTATCTGCTCACCAGGACCGATTACCGGCAGCAAATGGTTCACATCGAGCATATTCCGCCCCAGTATGCCACACGGGGCACGTTGAACACCCCCCTACACCATGAACTTCAGAAATGCCTGCAGCACATAGGCGTATCTGCGCTCTACAGCCATCAGGCTGAGGCACTTAACGCCGTCTTCGACAGCAAGAACGTCATAATCGCCACGCCCAGTGCAAGCGGCAAGACCCTGTGCTATCACCTGGCCGCACTTGATGCGTTGTTGTGCGACAGCAACAGCCGCGCTCTCTATCTCTTTCCCACCAAAGCCCTGGCCCAAGATCAACTGCGAGCCCTTAAACAGATTTCCAGACCGCTGATGACGGCAACGCCCGGCCGTGGAGAGGTGCTCGCTCCCGACAGCGTAGCCGTCTTCGACGGTGATACGCCTCACACTGAAAGGGCCGCTATACGAAGACGCGCCAGGATATTGCTCACCAACCCGGACATGCTCCATCTGGGAATACTACCGCACCATCAGTCATGGGCCGCATTCCTGCGCAATCTCAAATACGTGGTTGTCGATGAGACCCATGTTTACCGGGGTGTCTTTGGTTCGCATGTAGCCAACGTCCTGCGCAGGTTACGGAGGCTATGCCGATCATACGGCGCCTATCCGCAGTTCATCTGCAGTTCCGCCACTATCGCCAACCCTGAAGAGCACGCCCGGAACATCGCCGGCGTGCCCTTTTCCGCAGTGGCCGAGGATGGCTCGCCTCACGGTGAGAAGCACTTCGCCTTATGGAACCCGCCGTTCATAGATGAGGCCAGGACCGGGCGGCGCAGCCCCAATACAGAAGCATCGTTCCTGCTCGGCGAACTCGTGCAGAAAGGCATCCGCAGCCTCGTTTTTGCCCGTACCCGTAAGCTGACCGAGCTCATCTATGTCTATGCCCAGCCAGAACTGCCCGGGGACCTGGCGGATAGAATCAGCCCCTACCGGGCAGGGTATCTTCCCGAAGATAGACGTCGGATAGAGCGGCAGTTCTTCGAGGGCGAGCTGCTCGGCCTGGTCGCCACAACGGCACTGGAGCTGGGGATAGACATCGGCGACCTCGAGGCGACGGTGCTCACCGGCTATCCCGGTAGCATGGCCAGTGCCTGGCAACAGGCAGGACGTAGCGGAAGGAGCGCCGGGAGTTCACTCAGCTTCCTTATCGCTCAGGAAGATCCGCTCGACCAATACCTGAGGAACAATCCGGGCTTCTTCTTCAGCAAGAGTTTCGACAACGCTATCATCAACCCGTCCAATCCATACATCCTCAAGCCCCACCTTATCTGCGCCGCCTGGGAGAAGCCACTGTCTGCCGCAGATGGCAGGTTCTTCGGGCCCGACACCGGCACCATGATCGAAGAACTCGAGCGAGAAGGCAAGCTGAGAGTTCGGCGTGAAAAGTGGTATCCCGTACCTTCAATCGATTACCCGGCCCGCGACGTGAACATAAGGGCCACATCTGGAGAGACCTACGCCGTCATCGACCGCGGCGAAGGCTGCCTGCTGGAGACGGTAGAGGCGGCAGTGGCGTTCTTCCTCATACACCCGGGGGCCATATACCTGCACCAGGGCGAGTCCTATCTCATCAAAGAACTCGACCTGGCCCGCCATATAGCATGGGTCGAGCAGAACACTGCTGACTACTACACGCAGGCTACCGACATAACAGACCTCCGCGTCATGACCGTGACGCAGGAACGGAGATGCCGTTCAGTGAACGTCTATCTAGGCGAGGTTGATGTCACTACTACGGTGGTCGGCTTCAAAAGGAAGAGGCAACTAACGGAAGAGGTCATCGGACAGGAGCCTCTCAATCTTCCGCCGCAGAACTTCCCGACAGTAGCGCTCTGGTTCGACCTGCCTGAGAAGGCAGTGTCGAAGATAGCCGACGCCGGGCTCGATCTACAGGGGGGCCTGCACGCCTGTGAACACGCAGCCATCGGAATACTCCCCCTGTTCGCCCTGTGCGACCGGAACGACATCGGTGGAGTCTCCACCTCCCTACACCCCGACACCGGAAAGGCGCAGGTATTCATCTACGACGCCTATCCCGGTGGCATCGGCATCGCCGAGAAGGGTTTCGAACTCACTGAGGATCTCTGGCAGGCCACCCTCAAAGCAGTAGAGACATGTCCCTGCAGCGACGGCTGTCCATCGTGTGTACAGTCTCCCAAGTGCGGCAACAGCAACCAGCCCCTGGACAAGGAGGCCGCCATCCTCTTGCTTCGGGAACTCATGGCCTGATACCCCGAATTGCCGTATACACATCATCGTGCTATATTTTCTGCTAGCCTGAAATACGGAGGTAGCTTGTTCGATCTGAGAAGAAAGACTGAAACCGGAGTCCGAAAAAGCAAGCAGACCTGGTTCGGTAAGATAGCCAGTGTCTTCAACCGCGGCTCCTTCAGCGATGAGTTATGGGAGGAACTGGAGGAACTGCTGGTCGCTGCGGATGTCGGTGTCGATACTACCGGTACACTCATGCATAGAGTCAAGCAGCGTGTAAACTCCGGTAAGCTTTCAGAGGGCTCTCAGATCCGCGAGGTTCTGAAGGAGGAGATGATAAGCCTGTTGAGCGTTGCTTCACCCCCCCCTTCTCCCTCCATTTCAGAGCCTGACAGAGAATCTCCTCAAGTCATACTTGTGGTGGGCGTCAACGGCTCGGGAAAGACGACCAGTATCGCCAAGCTGGCCTACGATTTCACTTCGCAGGGCAGGCGGGTCATCCTGGCCGCCGCCGACACCTTCAGAGCAGCAGCGATCGAGCAACTCAAGCACTGGGGCGAGAGAGCAGGCGCTGAGGTCATCGCCCACCAGTCCGGCGGAGACCCGGGAGCAGTTGCTTATGATGCCGTCCAGGCCGGCTACAACCGACATGCTCACGCCGTGATCATCGATACTGCCGGCCGCCTACATACCCGGTTCAACCTGATGGAGGAACTCAAGAAGATAAAGAGAGTGCTGGCCAAGCAAGATGCCTCTGCTCCTCACCGGGTCCTGCTGGTCATGGACGCAACGACAGGACAGAACGGCCTGGCTCAGGCGAGACACTTCACGGACGCAGTGGAAGTTACAGATGTCTTCCTGGCCAAGCTGGACGGTACGGCCAGGGGCGGCATAGTGTTCGCCATATGCCATGACTTGAGCATACCGATCTCCTACATCGGAACCGGTGAACAATTGCAGGATCTTGCTCCCTTCGATGCAGGGGTCTTTGTCAATGCCATTGTGTCCTAGTCAAAAAGGAGAGAACAGATGCTCACTATAAGCATAGACCCTATCGCCTTCCACATCGGCTCACAACCGGTTACGTGGTACGGCATCGTGGTGGCTATAGCAGTAACGCTCATGATAGTCATCATACCAAGGGAAGCAAGGAGGCTCGGCATCAAGCAAGACCTGTACGGTCTCTTCCTCTGGTGTATTCTGGGCGGCTTTGTCGGCAGTCGACTGACATACGTAATCGGTAGCTGGGACCGATTCATAGCAGACCCCCGGCAAATCCTGGGCTTTGACGGCCAGGCACAGAACGGCATGGTGGTTGGTGTCATATTGGCGGCCCTGATCTACATGGCGGCAACGAAGATGCGGTTCTCCGGGCTCCTGAGAATAGGTGATGCAGTGGCGATGGCAATGCCTTTAGGACTGGCCATAGGCAGGGTCGGCTGCACTATAAACGGGTGTTGCTTCGGCAAGCCCAGCCCCTTTGAGTCTTTCCCCTGGGCGGTGATCTATACTCAGCGCGCCGCCCTGCCCGCGGAGTTTTGGGGTGTACCGCTCTACCCCACCCAGATCTACCACATATTGTGGAATCTGCTGAGCTTCGTCGTCGTGTGGCGGCTGAGAGACAGGTTCAAGCCCCCGGGCTCCCTGCTATTCTTCTACTTCTGCCTGTGGGCCGTCGGGGACCTGGGCATAAGATTCCTCCGCGTTGGAGACCTGGTCGTGCCCGGCCTGCAACAGGCGCAGGTCCTAAGCCTGGGCATACTGGCAGTATTCCTTCCGTGGCTCATCGTGATAATGCGCAGATACAAGCTTTCTGCTCCTACCGAGCCGGAGTCTGAGGGCTGCTAGTACCGACTCGCTATCGCGCTCGGCTCCCGATGCAGACCGGTTAACAGTTGCAGACAGGTCCGAACCTGAACAACAACGAAGGGAGGCCGCAGTTCCACACTGACAGGCCTCCCCTCGCCTACAAACAATGCCGGACAGTCTACAGCTTGTCCACCTATGACAAATCTTCTAAGAGGAACATCCACCTGTCAATCGGGTCCGGATGATCCTCAAACCGCCTGAGTTCGATTATCCCCGCCACCGGGTGAACCCGGTACAGGTAGAAGGGTGCGGTGGTAGCCCAGAAGTGCCCTACCTCTTCATCCCATGCCTTCAGGTTGGCATAGCGCTCTGCCGCTTCAGTTGCTGTGATGTAGTTACCGAGCGTTGGTTCGTAAGGAATGTAGTTATCGGCAATCGCATCGTCGAGGTAATCCCTGAGGATGGGCAAGCTCGGCCCCTTGGTGTAGTCCATCCACTCCACCATGAGCTCTGAAGCCTTGCCCGTACTCCACACCAGGGCATTGTCCGTCTCTGCCATCTTGCCGATCGTGATAACATGCCAGGGAGCGAACTGGTCATACTGGCCGTAGGCAGGAAACCAGGTGTTTACATTCGATTCGGCGTCAAGATTCCACAGTTTGGAGTAGCTCTCAATAACAAGGGGATCTTCAGAGACTATCCTGACTCCCCTGAAGCTCGCCATAAACCCCTCCAGCCTGGACTCCTCCCCCTCATCGTATATATCACTGTAAGTCATTGCCCTATCGAACTTCACAATCAGGGCCATGATAATGTCCGCTAGCGAAATCGTACTGCCATCATGCATAGGTATCGAGTAGAAGACATCAGGATAGTATACGACCGACTTAACATGTGCCGACGGGTCGAAATCCTCATCATAGTACGCAGAGCCGGGGTCGGTCTTCTCTCCCACCGTGATGAACCTTTGCTGGATGGGATCCCAATCTACCCAGGCATCTTCCGGGGCCTGTAGTTCTTCTGCAAAGTCAAGGGTCAGCCAATCATGGGTCTTCTGAACTGGCAGCCCTTCCTTGACAGTTACCTCAGCCCTCTCAATGCGCCATGGGTGCATTAACCCATCCCGCCCATCGAACATCAACCCTCTTTCCTGCAACATGTGACGGAAGATGTTCAGGTCGGCCGCCAGGCCCGAACCATCAACCGGATTCCATGGGTCGCTGAGCACAGAGCTTTGCTCACCCTTGACCATACCGCCGATGATCGGATCCCCAACCTCGTCGATAAAATGAATAGTCTGAGCTACACCCCAGCCGAAACCCATTGATAGGTCGGTTCGAACGTTCAGGTTGGTTCTCCACGGATTGGCTCCCGCTATATCAGCAAGCAAAATCTGCGGGCTAAACTCCATGCGCAGCCACAGAGCCTCCTCGAATAACTCCTCGCGCTCCGCCATCGTTACGTAGTCACGATCATGCAACCTCTTAGCCACATCCACATACTTATCAGGCGGATCGAGAGATTTCCATCTCGGCCACGGCCTTACGAACCTGGTGTCGCTTGCGTAGAAGCGCTGCCCCTCGTCACGCGGGATGGCAGCGAAGGCCCACCCCCCTGTGAAAGCGTTGTACGTACCGTCCAGTGGATCATCCAGTACCAGGTAGCGGACGGCTGCCGATTCTGGCAGCAGCTTCCGCTCCACGCTGAAACCCACCGATTCCATCAAATCAGCTATGTACTCACCACCCGCAGGATAAAGAGGCGGAAACCAGTCGGTTACTATAACAAACGTGATCTCGACCTCATCACCATCGTAGTGCCATGTCTCCCCCACAAGCTCGGCACCCAGTGCCAGCATCCTCTCATCGATTATCTCTTTCGCACGATCTGGATCGTATGCGTAGTAATCCTCAATGGCTTCAAACAGGTGTGGATACCGGTCATACTCGGCGAAAGCCCTACCAGCCAGGGCATGGATTGGCTCACCCATACCCTGGAGGAACTCCCCGATCAATAGGTCGCGGTCGATCAGCCAGTTAAAAGCCTCGCGGATTTGCGCATCTGAGAATGGATTCAGGGTTCCATCGCGAAAATAAGGCCCAGACACATTGAATATGAGATCTGTAAAGGCGCCGTAGCTAAAATCATACTGGATGTCGGGGTGCTCCTCAATTGTGTGAAACAGGGCAGGGTCGGTTATTGCACCCATGAACCAGATGTCGATGTCTCCCGCTTCGAGCTTGCTCACGGCGAGAGCTCTGCCAGCCTCGCTGATCACAATCTCATCAACCCAGGGGCCCGTAGTACGCACCTCCGGCGGCGGGGGCAAATCCGATGTATCGCCTCGAACCAGGACTAGCACAACCACAACAGCAACCACCACCACTAGAGCAAGTATGACCTTCTTCAGCATTTACCAACCTCCTGTACAATTCGTGGACTTATCATATAGCGTAAGAGTTCTCACAGAGGAAAAATTGTTACTCGCACAGATACTTCTTCTCAGTTAAGCCTAAAGCGGCACAATGATACACTGTGCCGCCCTCTCCTGCAAAGCAGTCTTTCATCAGACTGGTGCGGCAATCACTGCCATGACAGAACATTGGACTTCAGCACCACCACACCTCGGCACTCTCTAAGAGCTAACTCAGCCATCTGAGAGATAAATTCGCTCGTAGACTGTCTGCAGTCTGCCCAAGCTGCTATTATAGCATATACATCTCACTGTCAGCAGCTATGTCCGGCACTTCAACTGCCACCCGTCATCACCATGCGGATTCAGGATCATTGAGTCCGGCCAACACAGTACACGCCGCATGACAGATGAAAGACAAAGCGGCAACCAGAAAGCAGTGCAAATTGCATACTAGCTGGATGTGTAATGCACTCGTTCTCAGTAAGTCGAGGATCCGGCTTCCATGTGAGACGATCGACTCACCGAAAGGGCTAGCTAGGAGCAGAGTCACGAAGGTTGAGACCCAGCACCTCTTCGCCGTTCCAGCGACTTGTCTCGAGATTGTAGACGATGTCTATGAAAGACGGAATCTGACTCGCCTTTCTCCGCGAGACGAAGTCCACTGCGCTCCAGGTCGCATTGCCCTGTCTGAGCTTCAACCTCAGCCACTCTCTCCTGGTTCCAAAGTTACGGCAGTCCTTGACCTCCACGTGCCGGCTCAGAAATGTGGGTTGCGGGTTACCGCGACCGAAAGGACTCAATCTCACCATGAGATCAAATGTTTCTCCGTTAAACGTAGCTAACGGAAGCTCCGCATCAATTGTCAGTTCAGGGCGCAGGTCAAGATCACCCAATCGTTCGCCGGCCAGAGCCATTAGCCTCTGCTCCAGTGCAGCCAGATTGCGCCGAGGCACGGTGAAGCCCGCGGCCATGGCGTGACCTCCATAGGCAGTAAGCAGATCACTGCATGCGCCCAGGGCCTCCACCATATCAAACTCCGCTATGCTACGAGAGCTACCTTTACACAACTCGGGGCCGAGACTGACGATAATCACCGGCCTGTAGAACTCATCCAAAAGCCTGCCGGCTACAGGCCCGATGACACCGACGGAGTAGCTCTCGTCACCCTCCATAAGTAGCGGCAGCTGCTGCTTCGCAGCCAGCCTCTCTCTGGCATGGGCTAGCACCTCACTGCTCAGCTTCTGCCGCTCGGCATTCCTGACTTCGAGTTCATTGGCCAGAAGCCGGGCTTCATCCCGGGACCGGGTAGTGAGCAGACGGTAGCTGGTAGAGGCGTTGTTCATCCTGCCCGCGGAATTGAGGCGAGGCCCCAGTGTCCACGAGATGTCCTCACATCCCAGTCCACCCATCCGCAACCCGGCCAGTGAAACCATCTCCTGTATTCCGGGGCGGGAACTGCGGTTTAGCTCCCTCAGGCCTTCAGCCACCAGATAACGGTTCTCGCCCACAAGAGGAGACATATCGGTAACTGTGGCCAGAGCTACCAGGTCCATCAACCCATTTAGCCACTGCGCCCTGCCGTCCTTGTGAAACAGGGCCTGCAGAAGCTTAAAGGCCACTCCCGCGCCGGCCAGATCGGGATATGGATAGCGCGAATCTCTTCGCTTGGGATCGACCACCGCAGCAGCGCAGGGCAACGTCTGCAAAGGAACATGGTGATCGGTGACGATCACGTCCATGCCCAGTTCCCGAGCTATCTTCACCTCTTTAACATCGGTTACGCCGCAATCAACGGTGATAATGAGATTTGCGCCCTGGGCATGGAGTTGCTCAATAGCCGCTATGCTCAACCCGTGACCCTCGGTGACGCGGTCAGGAATATAGAGCATCGCTGTCACACCGAGCCTTGACAACCCCTCGGCAAGAATGGCCACCGCGGTTACGCCGTCAACATCAAAATCGCCGTAGAGGGCGATCGTCTCCCGCGAGAGCACGGCTTTGTAGATCCTGCCCACAGCCTCCCCGATATCAGGTAAGAGGAAGGGATTGCCTTCCAGTCTGTGATCAGCGGTCAGAAAGGGTTCGATCTCCTCAGGCTTAACACCGCGATTGTAGAGAAGCTGAGCAACCAATGTGGGCAGGGCCGAAGACTCTTTGTAGTCATCCGGTACCGGAGGCAAGACCTTCCATCGAGCACGTTGATTCAGCTCCATAAGAGTCAAAGGTTGATACGCCTGGACAGAACTCCAAACTATACCATAGAACGGGCCCTGATGAAACAGGCGGGAAGCGGAAGGCTCACTCCGATATGCCAGTTTGACCGTCGATCGAGGCCACGAATATAATACCCTGCAATGAGGGTAGCTTTCTACACTCTGGGCTGCAAGCTAAACCAGGCCGAGACCGAATCACTGGCCAGCACTTTTGAGAGAGAGGGGTTCCGACTGGTCCCGTTCGACGAGGAGGCTGATTTATACATCGTCAACACCTGCACAGTGACCCATGTTGCCGATCGGAAGTCCCGTCACTGGCTGAGACTGGCCAAGAGAGTGAATCCCCGGGCCCTTGTTGTCGCCACCGGCTGCTATGCTCAGCGAAGCCCCAAACGCCTAGGTGCGCTTGCCGACCTTGTAATGGATAACCAGGATAAAGAGAACCTGGCACATACGTTGAAGGAGTTGTCGGTGCTCCCGTCCGTCGCCGGGCAGAACCGCCTCTCTGATGGCCTGCCCCCGCCTGCACAGGACGTTCGCGTCTTGCCCGGCACCGCCAGAAGCCGCAGCCTTATCAAGATCCAGGATGGTTGCCGCAATTCCTGCGCATATTGCATAGTGCCAGAGGTAAGACCCGGTTGCTTTTCGTTGCCTGCCTCCGTTATAGTCGAAGAGGTTCTGCATAAGGTTGCTCTCGGCTACAAAGAGGTCGTCCTCACCGGCACCAGGATCGGCAGCTACCATTACTACGGCACCGGCCTCCCTGACCTCATACAGAGTATCCTTCGGGATACGGAAATCGAAAGGATACGCGTCTCCTCGCTCCAGCCTGCGGAAGTGTCTTCTGAACTCCTGGCCCTGTGGCGAGACGATCGGCTTTGCCGCCACTTTCACCTTGCTCTTCAGAGCGGTAGCGATGCAGTTCTGCAAAGGATGAACAGGGGATACTCGCCGGACGAGTACCGAACCACAATGGACTCGATCAGAGAAGCCATACCGGAGGCGGCCATCACAACGGATATCATCGTCGGCTTCCCCGGGGAGAGTGAAGACGAGTTCGAACAGAGCTACTCCTTCTGCCGGAAGGCCGGATTTGCTGATATTCACGTCTTCCCCTTCTCACCTCGCCCCGGAACAGTGGCGGCAGACATGCCAGCGCAGATAAGTGACAGTGCCAGGGCAGCCCGTAATCGTCAAATGCTTGACCTCGCTCGTAGCTCCCGCCTTCAGTTTTCCCGGGGGCAATTGGGAAGAACAATGGCCGTCCTGTGGGAGAGGGAGACCGACCCCGGTAGTGGCGTATACTCAGGGCTGACCGGAAACTATCTCAGAGTGTTCACCGGCAGCCAGGAGCCCCTCAGCAACAGGATAACACCTGTCAGGCTGATACAGTTCAAGGGCAAGGGACTATGGGGAGAGGTGGTCTCGGCCTCAGTATATCGGTAGACTGCGGCTTCACCGGGCAACGAAGGCCCAAGGCAGGCCCTCTCAATAACACCGCCGAAGGAAGCTCTCAGCGACACTTGAAAGAATGGTATTAGATGTAAAGGTTCCTCCGAGCTACCCGCCTAGAGCCTTCTCACCGACAACTACGTGTTCAAAATGCCACTTCTGGATCGCCTTCACTACTTCCTCAGAAACCTCACACACCCTGACCAGGTCGAAATCGCATTCCGAGATATATCCCCTGGCCAGAACAGTATTGCGCAACCAGTGCAGGAAGCCATTCCAGAACTCCCCACCGAACAATATCACGGGAAAAGGCCTGATCTTGCAGGTTTGAATCAAGGTCAGCACCTCCGTCAGTTCATCGAGCGTGCCCAGACCGCCGGGCATGATGACGAAGGCAGTAGCGTATTTCACAAGCATTACCTTGCGGGTGAAGAAATGGTCGAAGGTTATCGACCTGGTAGTGTAGATATTGCCTTCCTGCTCTTCCGGCAGTAGAATGTTCAGCCCCACCGAGGTAACCCCGGCCCTCTTAGCACCCCTGTTGGCCGCCTCCATGACACCCGGTCCACCCCCGGTTACAATTGAGAACCCGACCTGTCCCAGGCGATAAGCAACCTCCTCGGCAAGTGTATAGACTTCCTCACCCTCTCTGACCCTGGCTGAACCGTATATCGTCACCGCCGGCTCAATGCCTGACAGCCTGTCAAAGCCAGTGACGAACTCACCCAATATCCGGAACATGCGCCATGATTCTTCTTTCGCCAGTTCATTGATCTCATACTCGTACGCCATTCGTGCCTCCCTTAAGAGAGATTCCCCATATCATCCACACCTCAACAGGGCTCTCTGGTGGAATGATATATCCTGGTGTGCGGACTATGCAAGCAGCAGCACCGGACAGATACCCGGAGTACGATCACAGCATCGCTCTCATAGCCTGCACAGTCCCCCGGCTCTGGAATCCAGGACATACCTTGAGGGCTCTTTCCAGGTGAGCGATGCCTTGGGTATAATACGATTGTGCAACACAGCCTGAAATCCAAGGTGCTGGAGGTACTGTCCGCAATCCTGCCCCTTGTCCTGGCAGTGGTCGCCCTGCAATTCGCGGTCATCCGTATGCCCACTGAGGTCTTCCTCCAGTTCATCATGGGAGCAGCCCTGGTTATCGGCGGCATGACTCTCTTCCTCGTCGGCGTTGAGATCGGAATACTGCCCATGGGCAGGGCCCTCGGCGCCGAACTGCCCAGGCTCAAGTCCGTGTTTCTGGTTCTGGGTATTGCCTTTCTAATGGGATTTGCCGCCACAGTGGCAGAACCCGATGTCCTGGTGCTAACCCGGCAGGTTGATGAGGTCTCGCAGGGCACTATCGCGCAGAGCACTCTGCTCTACGTCATCGCCACCGGCATAGGATTCTTCGTCGCCCTGGCCATGTTTCGGATCCTGCTCAACATACGTATCGCATACCTGCTGGCAGCCGGCTACATCGTCATCATCGTCCTCTCCTTCTTCACCCCACCCGGGTTTGTGCCGGTTGCCTTTGACTCGGGAGGTGTGACGACGGGGCCGATGGCGGTACCGATAATCCTATCTCTCGGACTGGGCTTCAGCTCGGTGCTGGCGGGCAGATCTACCCTCTCGGACGGCTTCGGGCTGATCGGGCTGGCCTCGATAGGGCCGGTGATCGGGGTCATGGTCATGGGAATGGTGCTGCATTGAACTTAATGGGGATATGGGACGGAATTGGGCACACCTCTCTGGGCGTCATCAGGTCACTGCTGCCGCTCCTGGTGCTGTTCATCATATTCCAGTTCGCGGTACTCAAGCTGCCGCGGAGCTACGTGCTGAATCTCATCAAGGGAGCATTGCTGGCCGCAGCAGGGCTGATCCTGTTCCTGCAGGGCGTGAACAACGGTTTCTTCCCGGCCGGCCAGGCCATGGGTCAAATGCTGGGTAATATAGAAAGGCAATGGCTCCTGATACCGTTCGGCCTCATGATGGGTTTTCTGGCAACCTGGGGAGAACCCGCCGTACGCATACTCAGCGACCAGATCGAGGACGCCTCGGGTGGGTCCATACGCAAGAACCTTGTTCTCTATGCCATATCCTCCGGGGTCGCCCTGTTCGTTGCCCTGGGGATGGCGAGGACTGTGTACGGAATCCCGCTGCAATGGATCATCATACCGGGTTACGCGCTGGCCCTGGGCATGCTCTGGCTGAGCGACAGGCGCGTCATCGCCATCGCCTTCGATGCCGGTGGGGTTGCCACCGGACCAATGGCGGTTACCTTCGTCCTGGCAATAGCAGTAGGCATCGCCTCTGCCATCGAGGGACGCGACCCGATAGTGGACGGCTTCGGACTTATAGCACTGATAGCCCTGGCACCCATCCTGACGATCATGGTGTTCGGGCTTATTCTTCGTATCAGATTGCGCAAGAAGGAGGAATAGTCATGCCGGAATTAGCGCTCATAATCGGCATCGTCAGGCACGGATGGGGAGACAGAGTTCTCGAGGCATCCTGCAAGGCAGGCTCGGAAGGGTGTACAATCATACTCGGCCGGGGTGTGGGGATCCACGAGAAACAGAGGATCTTGGGCATTCCCGTAGAACCAGAAAAGGAGATCGTGCTGTCCCTCACTTACCCCGACAAGACGGAGGCTGTCCTTGAGGCAATTGTCAGGGCGGGAGAACTGGACAAGCCGGGAACCGGCATAGCCTTCGTAGTTCCGGTCGGCAAGCTGGTAGGTGTAGCCCATCGCCGTGACGATAGCTGCCGGGATTAGGCCGAGACCATCCTCATCAGGGGCAGTTCCGGGCTGGATACAAGACTTTACTCGTGTCTAAATTAGTGAGGGCAAAGCACACCGGAGTCGATTCGCCCGCCCTGGCGCAATCCGGCAAGATATCTGCCTATTAGCTTGACCGCATTAACCTGAGCCCCTCGTCAATCGCCAAGAATACCCCTTCATGTCATCCAGACAGGCAGGAAAGGCGCCAATGAGTGAGGCCTGATACCGGCTCCCTCCTCCTCTTACAACAGGCGAGTACCGTCATCACCCATCACCGTACTCGCTGCCACCATTGTGCAGTTCTCCTGCTTGGTATGAGCAGTTCAGGACTCGAAATTGTACATTAATTTGACAAATGGGCCTTTCGCTGCTATATTGCAGGCGTTTCGGCTAACATTGAATCAACAGATCGGAGGTACTCCATATGGTCATCATCGGTGAAAACATACACGTCATCGCCCAGGCAGTCTCCACGGCAATAAGCGATAGAGACGCCAGGGTAATCCAGGATCTGACCAGAGCCCAGACTGAAGCCGGCGCACACTACATTGACCTCAATGTGGGACCCATGAAGAAGGACACCGAGGAGACCATGGAGTGGCTGGTAAATACAGTCCAGGACGTTACGGATCTCCCCCTGTCCATAGATACCCTGAATCCCGTAGCTATGGAGGCGGGGCTCAAAGCCTGCCGGAACAGGCCGCTGCTCAACTCAGCTTCGGGAAGGACCAACTCGAAGGAAGAGATGCTGCCTCTGGCTCAGAAGTACAACTGCGACGTCGTGATCTCGGTGATGACCGATAAGGGGATGCCTCCCGATGTTGAATCCAAGATAG
>PWZA01000087.1 GCA_003567655.1 Dehalococcoidia bacterium | reverse complement strand
GATGGAGGTCGTGGAGGGCTCTTCTACTTCGTTGAGCAGGGAGGGCTTATCGAAGGCCTGGGGTTGGGTAACATGAGTGTGACAGGGCAGATCGACGTCGGGGGTCTGGTGGGATTCAACAAGGGCACGGTAAGCGACTGCTATGCTACGGGCAGCGTGACAGGCGAAACTGACGTTGGGGGTCTGGTGGGATTCAATGGGAACGTCGGGGTTGTTCGCAACTCGTATTTTGCCGGTAGCGTGAGTGATGGCGAGTCATTTACCGGGGGTCTGGTGGGATTTAACGAGGGTACTGTGAGGGGCTGCTATGCTACAGGCAGTGTTGCAGGCGAAATCGACGTTGGCGGCCTGGTGGGATTCAACAAGGGCACGGTAAACGACTGCTATGCCACAGGCAGCGTGGCAGGCGATATTGACGTCGGTGGGCTGGTGGGTTTCAACAGGGGTACTGTGAGCGAATGCTATGCCACAGGTGGCGTGACAGGCAATACATATGTTGGTGGCCTGGTGGGATATAATCGAGTCGCTCTAATGAGCTGCTCTGACTCAGGAAATGTGATTAGCAGCGGTTCTGCTGGCTTTCTCGGGGCAACCAGTCACGGTACTGTGAGCAGTGCGTTCTGGGATATCGAGACCAGCGGAAGGGCAACTTCGGATGGAGGCACCGGAAAGACTACGGCGAAAATGAAGAATGTGGCGACCTTCTCGGACGCGGAGTGGAGCATCGCCGGTGTCGGCAGTTCTAGCCAGCGCAATCCTGCTTATACCTGGAACATCGTAGACGGCCACACCTATCCCTTCTTGAGCTGGGAGCCCGTTGCTTGATACAAGCGAAGATCGCACCATCGATCCAACGTGATAACTTGCTTTAAGGCTGGAATGCACAACAGCTTGGAATGTGTGACTGAAGAGCTGATGTCCAGGCCATACCGAGTTGTGAGGGATTACGGGACGCGTCGCTGAAACAGAGAAACGCCCCGAGTGACCTTATCTGCTCAGGGGCCTTCGTCCGGGCGGCTATCTACCTACCTTGCGCTGTGTCTGGACCGCGCCTTTCAGTCTTCGCCAAAGCCCAACTATTCTGCCCGTGCTCGCTCGGCTACTCGGGGCTACATCCAAATCTACCTCATTGTCTAACGATCCGTCAATAGACATTAGGTACTGGACCATAGGTACCTGACTACCGCACTCATCGTTGCTGGCCGGGGTATCTTCCAGGACAGACTCTGAACAAGGCATGTCCGACAGTGTGCTAGCAACTGGAAACAGGGCTTGTGTGCTTCCATAGGTCGGTCTGCGCGGATTCGGCTCTGGGCAGTGTGACCTGCGGTGGTCTTCAGCAGTGGTCTTTAGAACTCGCGCCACTGTATCGCTTTCACTGTGCTGAATACTAGGCCATCCAGATGTATGCTAGAATCATCGCGGGGAAGCCATGTCAGGTATCAACTATTCGGCTCTCGATATTCCTGAAGTACTCGGCTTTGTTTTCTATCCAAGGAGGGATTACTCCGAACCACCACCCGGTTCCCGTGATCACATGATAACCGTGGATGATGGGATCCGTGTTCACTGTCGGTTCTATGTTCACAGTGCAGGGTCACCATCGATTCTACACTTTCACGGAAACGGTGAAGTGGTCAGCGATTACGATTATATAGCTCCTATGTATAACCGTTTGGGGCTGAATCTCTTTGTAGCCGATTATCGTGGATACGGAGCGAGCGGTGGGCAGCCTACCCTGAGCAATGCGGTGTCCGATGCCTGCCTCTTATTCAGTTCGTTCGACGGTATCCTGAGCGGGGATGACTACTGCAGGGACGTCTTCGTCATGGGGCGATCTTTAGGAAGCATCTCCGCCATTGAAATAGCTCATCGCCATGGGGAGGAGATAAGAGGGCTTGTCATTGAGAGCGGTTTCGCTGCGGTTGTCAATCTCCTCTCTCACCTGGGTTTTCCTGCACGGACTCTGGGAATCGAAGACAGGGAGTTCCCGAATCTGGCCAGGATACGCCGCATTGCGGTGCCCACACTCATCATACACGGAGAGAACGACCAGCTGATTCCGGCCAGCGAGGGCGAGTCGCTGTTCAGGGGTTCAGCGGCTGTCGACAAGAGGCTGCTCATCATCCCCGGGGCGGGCCACAACGACATCATGTGGATTGGGATTGAGGAGTATCTGGAGGAGATCAGGCGCTTCACATCCGACCTGGTGTGTGAGGGGAAGAGAAGGAAGGGACATGCGGATTGAGGAGCCGGGCAAGATTACCGAGCGAATAGAGTTCCTCGGGACACGGGAGATATGTCTCTATCTTGTCACCGGGAGGGATGCAATGATCGTCGGGGGTGGTATGGCTTACGTAGCTCCCGCTCTAGAACAGCAATTGTCCGGCATAGGATTCGAGAGGCCGGAGGTCAAGTACCTGGTCGTGACTCATTCTCACTTCGATCATTGCGGCGCAGTTCCGTACTTGAGACAAAGGTTTCCAAAGGCACTGGTGCTCGGATCGGGATATGCGGCGGAGGTATTTTCCAAGGCGAAGGTAGCTGATTTCATTGCTGGTGCTAATAGGGCAATGGTTGATGCGACAGGAATGGACAGGGAGTACGAGCAACTGGGTCCGGGGTTCGATGGCATTAGGGTCGACCGGGTGGTGGCAGACAACGATGCAGTCAACCTCGGAGACGGGGTCGAGGTGCGATTTCTGGAGACGCGGGGTCATACGAAGTGTTCGCTGGCGGCGTACATTCCGGAGTTGAAGGCGATGTTTCCCTCCGATGCTGCTCCCTGTCCACTGCCGGGCGGCAAGGGAACGGCAATACCTTCACCGCAGTATGACTTCCGTCTCTATATGGAGTCACTGAGGAGGCTTGCCGTATTCGATATCGAGATATGCGCTTTTGAGCACTTTGGGGTCATGGTTGGTGACAAGGCGCGAAGCGTACTGAAACAGGGCCTGCAGAGGACGGAGAGGGTTCGTGAATACGTCCTGAAGCAGTATCGAGAGATGGGCGATGCGGATAAGGTGGCTGAGAAGCTCGTCGCCGAGATACGGAGCAGAAATGAACTGCCGTTCCTCAGTTCCGAGCTTCAGGCCGATGTCACGAGGACAGTGGTTCGCAAGATACTGGCAGCCTAGAATCTGCGCCGCTTGCTGCCCCCTCCTCCACCTCTACCGTAGGATGATCCTCCGCCGAATCCGCCACCCCTGCCGTAAGACCCGCCCCCTCGTCCTCCTTCGGATCGCGGACGAGCCTCATTCACGCTGAGCGTTCGCTCGTCTAACTGTGTTCCGTTGAGCTCGTTGATGGCGGTCTGTGCCTCGGACTTAGAAGCCATCTCGACGAAGGCGAAGCCTCTCGATTCGCCGCTGTACCGATCCTTGATGATGTTTACCGACGTGACCTCACCAAAGGACTCGAATGCCTGGCGCAGTTCATCTTCTGTGGTCTCGCGCGACAGATTGCCTACATATATATTCATAACGTTAACCCCCTATTCTTGTTTGTGTGTGTCATTCACTTAGCCGAACAATGACCGATGGAGCGCGGCGTTTCTCCTGCCGACGTGTTGGGCCGGATACGACTCCCGCTCCTGCCGATCCCGGTGCGGCGGATTACGAACGACCGCCAGGCCTCATCTTGCTGAAGCAGTCACTGCAATAGACCGGCCTGCCGCCCTCTCGAGGCTCAAAAGGTACTTCGCAGTCCTTGCCGCACTCAGCACATACTGCGGCATGCATTTGACGACTGGATCTGTACCCACCGAAGCTGTCGCGCTGAGATTTCCTGGCCTCGCGGCAGGCAGGACAGCGCTTGGGCTCGTTCGCGTATCCCTTGCTGGCGTAGAACTCTTGCTCTTCAGCAGTGAACATGAACGTAGCGCCACAATCAGAGCATTGCAGCGATTTCTCTGTGAATCCCATTGGATGACCCTCCTTTCTTACAATACTTGGCTAGAGCTTCGGTCATCCAACGTTGCGAACAGATCCGTATGAGGTTTCGAAAAGGTGCGATAACCTAAACTTATAACCACCAATCGAAGTATAATCAAGCAAAGGCGAAATTGCAACTCATCGACCCCTCGCTTGTTGGCGGTGCGCCGAAGCCGCTGTTTCAGTTTAGTCGTCTTGCGGAATAGTCGCTTAGACCGTGACCGGGGCATTGACCGGAGCACTGTTCTGTGGCGGCGGAATCTGAAAGGGCGTCGGCTGGCTATATGCGAAACTCCACAATGTCGCCGTCCTGAAGCGCATGTTTCTTGCTGACCCTTTGGCCATCGTACTTACCTGAGCCCCAGACAACGGCGTATTTCAAGTCTTGGCGAAAGTCTTTGTGCAGACTCTCAGCAGCCTCCTCAACTGTGCTTCCCCTCTCCAGTATCATTGGGTCGGACAGGTCAGCCTTGCTGCCCGGGGTTTTGGTATAGATCCGGATGATGTTCAACTCCCGGAAGACTGTGCTTTTGAACTCATTGAGGCCGTTCCCCTCTTTGGCTGACACGGATAGTATGAGAAAGTGCTGGCCATATCGTGAGTGCAGCGTCTTCACGTTAGCAGCCGAACCGGGGTGATCATTCTTGTTACCCACGATGAACATCTTCCCGGGATATGAGCCGGGAGTTAACTGTGACGGGTCGTCTGTTAGTGGCTCAATCCTGGCCTCGCTTAGCCCCTGCAGAGTTGCCTCAACCTGGCTTGTCGGCTCGAGGGCAAGGTCGATGACTATGGCAATGAGGTCAGCGTTTCGGAGAGTGTTCGCCAGCATTATTCTAACCTCTTTGTGGCCAATGGGCGGTGTATCCACCAGTTGTATCTGGATGTCCTCGAATTGCATCATCCCGGGAATCAGGGTCTGAGTGGTGAATGGATAATCGGCTATCTCAGGAATGGCCTCGGTGACCGACGCCAACAGCTGGGACTTGCCGGTGTTGGCCGGGCCAACCAGCATGATCTGCCCTGCTCCCTCCGGTTTGATGTAGAAGCCTGTTCTTCTGGCTGTGGCGTGCTGTCTTTCGGCTTCCTGCGAGAACTTGGCGATCTTGCGTCTGAGGTCTGCGTGAAGCTTGTCTGTGCCCTTATGCTTGGGCATAATGGCAAGCATCGCCTGCAGGGCTGCGATCTTGTCCTCGGGCTCTCTAGCTAACCGGTATCTCTTCTCAGCCTCATAGTACTGCGGCGGCAAATTGGCCGGCATGAGGCCAATTTTACCACTATGGCCTCTTTGCCGAAAGGATCGGCCTAGTCCTCTGGAGGAGGGTTGGAGAGTACGGCTTGTGTGTCAGGAATCAGCTTCTAAGGGATGGCGCCGGGTGGTAGAGATAGCCGGGGTGAGCTGATAGGGATCAACGATGAAGTCCCAGGCCTTCATCCACCGATGGCTCGGGGAAAAACATGTAATATGTCGCCATCCTGCAGCTCAGCGCTCCCGAGATTGCGCAGGCTGATCCCGTTGAGCAAGATCAGCGTGTTGTCCTGTAGTTCCCCGCCCAGGTCAACCCCGCTGGTCTTGAGCTTCTCCCGGAGCTGTGATGCGAATTTCTCCTCGATCTGCGAGAGCGCGTCATCCAGGTCGACAGCTTGAAGAGTTGCGGTCTCTGTTCCCAGGTGTGACCGCCAGAGGCTATAGAAACGAACTGTGATTGACGGCATTTCTTCTAACTGCCGAGTGCCAGCCTGTCTATGGTGCCCGAGGCAGCATCTATCAGCAGGATCTGGTTTCGGACAGGTGTGCCTATGCCTGTGATGATCTTCACTATCTCCTGGACCTGCAATGCCGCCATGATGGCCGGGGTGGTTGCGGGATTGCCGACCGCTGTTTCTGCTCCCCGTTCGGGGGACATAGCGGTTGCTCCGTAGAGCGAACTCAGTCCGGAATCCCCGGGAAATATGGTCATAAGTTGACCGCTGAGGCCTGCTATCGTGCCGTAGACATAGGGTATGTCGAGGTGACGGCAGGCGACCTCGACTGCAAAGCGTGAAGGCAGATTGTCAAGACCGTCGGTCACCACACAGGCACCGCTGAGCAGATCACGGGCATTGTCGCTGGTCAGCCTTTCCTGCAACGCGGTCACTTCAGTCGCTGAGTTAACATCCCTGACTCTCCCGGAAGCTACTGTGACCTTGGGCTGTCCGAGGTTGCCCTCTGTGGCCATGATCTGTCTGTTAAGATTCTGTTCTGTAAAACAGTCATCATCGATTATGAGGAGACGTCCTATGCCTTCCCTGGCCAGCAGTTCTACGATAGTGCCACCCAACCCTCCCACTCCCGCTACGGCAACTGTTGATCTGAGCAGATGAATCTGTCCGGCTAGACCGATCGTGCCCGTATTGCGAAGATACCGCCGGGGGATAATGCCCTGTCTCAGTGCCTCTATTTCCACTTCACTGGGCGTGATTCGCTGGGCGCGGGAGATCGAAGTGGTCGCTTTAAGTCCGATTATCCTGTGCTCTCTGCCGTCATGATCAACCCACGTCTCCGCAGCCTGCATGATGCAGAGGTCGGTGTCCTCGTTAGCTTTGCTGCCTTCCATTCGACTTGCCCCTATTTCGTGAGCAGTCCATTGCCCCACCACACGTCGGGTCGAGAGATATGATAACAGAATGCGGCAGATGTGACACTACTGCAGAATGGTTGGCAATTGCGGGGAGCGAAAGTGGTATAATGTGAATCATACTTATAAGGAGGGCTTTGCACAATGGCCACTCTGTTCGGAACGCAGGAATGGGCAGACGCGCTGAAGAAAGAGATAGATAACAGCCAGGCGTACAAGGAGGCAGCTAAGAACTGGGAGGGAGACCTGTACATCATCATCGAGCCGGATGCATCTTACAAACACAGGCATATCGTATATCTTGACCTGTGGCATGGCGAATGCCGGGAGGCATCACTAATAGAGGATGAGGGCGAGAAGTCTCCGGCATATCGGATATTCGGTCCCTTCATCGACATGAAGAAGATCCTGGACAAAGAGGTGGACCCGGTGCGGTCAATGATGACGGGCAAGATAAAGGTCAAGGGTGATATGGGGCAGATTATGAGGATGCCCAGGGCGGCAGTGGAGTTGGTCAACTGCATGACTTCATTTGAGACTGAGTTCCCTGATTAGGCACTGATTGGATCCAACGTGCATTCAGGTTGTGATGGCCGTGTCATGATGACATAACGCTCGGACGTGGATGAACGGTTCATCGGGAGGAGATAGCTATGTGGTACTTCGTTGTGCCTGAAGTGGTCTTCGGTGAGGATGCACTCAGTCATCTGGCTGAGTTGAAAGGCACAGCCGCATTTATCGTTACCGATAAGAATATGGTCAGGCTGGGCTTCGTGGGTAAGGTCAAGGAACAGCTTGCTCTGGCAGGGATAACGAGGGCTGATGTCTATGATGAGGTGGAGCCGGATCCCTCGTTGCAGACAGTGCATAAGGGAATCGCTGTTATGCAGGACTTCGAGCCCGACTGGGTGGTGGCATTGGGCGGAGGGTCGGTGATCGATGCCGCCAAGGCTATGCGCGCGGGATATGAAAGGCCTGACATACCAATTGAAGATATCGCTCCTTTTGTCACAGGATTAGGTTTGGGTGCCAGATGCAAGCTCGTCTGCATCCCCACAACATCCGGAACGGGTGCCGAGGCGACGTGGGCGATAGTGCTCGTTGATAGGAGTGAGCAGAGGAAGATGGGACTTGGCAGCCGTGATGTGCTGGCGGAACTGACACTGGTCGATCCGATATTCGCGGCCGCGATGCCGCCCCAGGTTACCGCCGACACCGGCATGGATGCTTTGACACATGGCGTCGAGGGTTTTACCTCTACTTTCAAGAATGATATCAGCGACGGCCTCTGCCTCAGGGCCGTACAGCTTGTCTTCGAGTACCTCCCGAGAGCTGTAAGTAATGGCTCTGATATGGAGGCCAGGGAGAAGATGCACAATGCCGCCTGCATCGCAGGTATGGGCTTCGGTAACTCGATGGCCGCGCTTGCGCATGCGCTCGGCCATGCGCTGGGTGCTGTGTTTCATGTTCCGCATGGCAGAGCCGTGGGGCTGTTCCTTCCGTATGCCATTGAGTATCTGAGAGAGGCCCGAGCAGCGCTATGGGCGGAGGTCGGGCACGCCATCAGGCTGGAGGTGGAGAACGAGCAGAAGGCAGCCGCAGTACTGGCTCAGGCGATACGTCATCTGGCAGGCAGTATCAACCAGCCACTGAGTATTGAGGAGGCCGGTATACCATTGGAGGCGTTGAAGGCCAACATGAACAAGCTGGTGGAGAACACGACGGCAGACACTCAACTGGTTACCACGGCAAGAATACCCAGCGAGGCTGACACAGAGAAGCTTTTCCGCTATGCTTACGACCGCAAATCTGTGGATTTCTGACAGTCGCGGATACTGATGCGGGCGCGGTGTGCTATTAAGGTGTGCGCTGGTAGGGTTGAGAGCGGTGTGGGACGCGATAGAATCTAGGGCTCGTGCACGGGCCTGTCGAGTGTAGATCGATAGATCTAGAAACAAGCGGAGGTGAAGAGATGTTCGGCTATATGGGCAAGATTCTCAGGGTTGACCTGACGACGGGGGGTATTTCTGAGGAGGAGCTTAAGGAAGAGGATTGCAGGATGTTCCTCGGGGGAAGCGGGCTGGCCACCAAGTATCTGTTTGACGAGGTACCGGCAGGTGCAGACCCGCTTGGACCCGATAACGAACTCATCTTCATGACTGGACCCCTTACGGGGACTGAGTCGCCCAGCGCTGGACGATACTGCGTGGTTACCAAGTCGCCCTTGACCGGTTTTTGGGGAGAGGCGAACTCGGGAGGTAGTTGGGGTGTCTATCTGAAGAACTCGGGCTTTGACGGGATTATCTTCAAAGGAGTATCTCCCAAGCCGGTGTGCCTGGTCATAAACGATGGAAGGGCTGAGCTAAGAGATGCAAGCCATTTGTGGGGCAAAGGCGTTACCGATACGGACAGGCTCATGAAGGAGGAACTGGGTGAGGATTTCAACATCGCCTGCATCGGCGTGGCGGGTGAGGGACTTGTTCGATACGCTGCTGTCATAAACGATGTGCACCGGGCTGCCGGCAGGTGTGGCGTGGGCACGGTGATGGGTGCCAAGAGGCTGAAGGCTGTTGCCGCCGGGGGCACGAAGGAGATCAAGACAGCCAATGAGGCGGTCTTCAGGGAAACCTCTAAGAGGAACTATGACCTGGTCAACGAGAGTATGCTCAAGATCACACTCGAGACCTACGGAACGGCCATGACTACCGACCTGGTGAACGTCAGAGGCGGGTTCCCGACCAGAAACTGGCAGACCGGTGTGTTTCCGGATATAGAGAAGATAAGCGGGATAACGCTGGAGAGTACTCTGCTGGTGGACAGGAAGCATTGTTACGCCTGTCCCATTAGCTGCTGCAGGGTAAGCGTGGTGAAGAGCGGGCCTTATGCCTGTAAGGGGGAAGGGCCGGAGTTCGAGACCATAGGCGCCTTCGGCGCGATGTGTGCGCTGGAGAGCCTTGAGGCAGTGACACTGGCGCATAACCTGTGCGATGACTACGGGTTGGATGTTATCTCTACCGGCAGTACTATAGCATTTGCCATTGAGTGCTACGAGAAAGGCATATTGACCAAAGCCGAGACCGATGGGCTGGAGTTGAGATTCGGTGACCCCGATGTCGTCATTGAGCTGGTGCATAAGATAGCCCGGAGGGAAGGCATTGGTGATCTGCTGGCGGAAGGCACAATGAGGGTGGCTGCAAAGCTGGATAAAGGGGTGGAGAGATTCGCCATGCACGTTAAGGGGCTCGAGTTGCCGGCATATGACCCGAGGGCGGCCAAGGTTTGCGGTCTGGCGTTTGCCACGGCGAACCGTGGCGGTGACCATATCACGGCCTACATCGAAGGACCGGCCTTCATAGATATTCCCTTTCTTTGTGTTGAGGATAGCAGGATTGAAGACCCCATGATCGAGAATCCTGCCGAGGCCAAGATAGTCAAGGACCTCGAGGACGCGCTAACGGTTTTTGATTGCGTCGGAACATGCAAGTTCATGGGCATGGCGCTATCGACCGATGATTGGATTGATATGATAGCCGACTGTGTCGGCTGGGAGTTCAGCGCGGTCGATTTCAGACAGGTAGGAGAGAGGGTATACAATCTGGCACGGGCTTTCAGTGTGCGGGACGGTCTGACCAGGGCCGATGATACTCTGCCCCCGAGACTGCTCGAGGAGCCATTGCCCGAGGGCGCCGCTAAGGGACACAAGGTAGAGAAGCTGGACCAATCGCTGGATGCCTATTATGAGTTTCGTGGTTGGGACAAGAGGACTGGCCGACCTACCCCGGAGAAGCTGACGGAACTGGGCCTGGATTACGTGATCAATAAGATATAGGGGGCGACAGATGGTTACCGTAAGAGAAGAGCCCTGGCTGAAGAACTACAAGCTGGGGCCGTACAAGCTTCCGCAAACAAAGGAACCCTATCCCGTCATAGCCATTCATAGCCTTCTAGATTCCGCAGCGGCGGAGTTTGCCGATAAGCCCGCTTGCTCGTATCTCGGGCATGAGATGAGCTATGTAGAACTGAAGCAGGAGGCAGATAGGCTTGCCACTGCGCTTGTTGGCCTCGGCGTTGGCAGGGGTGATAAGGTAGCCACTATCTTGCCGACATGTCCCCAGTTCATCATCAGTGACTTCGGAATACTGAAAGCCGGTGCTGTCCACGTTCCCTGCAGTATCTTGCATAAGGCCGCCGACCTGACCTACGAGGTGGGTGATTCCGGGGCGGAGACTGTTATCTGCAGCGAAATGTCGCTCGATGTGGTCAACTCGATCAAGGACAATACCAGGATAAAGAATGTGATCATTAGCTCTCTGGACGATTACTGCTCACAGGAGCCTGTGAAGGATCCGCCGCAAGGCACTTACGGATTCCGCAAGTTGATATCGGACAATGACGCCGCTCCGCCTGATGTCGACATTGATCCGATGAGGGATCTGGTGGTTCTGCCTTTTACCGGCGGGGCTACCGGATCGCCCAAAGGTGTGATGGTCACGCATTACAACCGGGCCGCGGCGCTCACGCACACAGCCTGGTATATGGAACCGCTGAAGGTGGGCGTACGGGGAAAGACCTCCATGATGATGCCGGTTGCCCTCTTTCACCAGTATGGGCACATGATGATGCACTTTGCCGTGTACTGGGGGCTCAAGATTTACTTGCTTCCCGATCCCCGTGATATTGATACGCTATATGAGATGCTTACCAAGCATCGCCCTTTTTTGTGCGCCTGCGTACCGACTCAGTACTCGAGGCTGGTCTCGAGGGGGTTGGGAAGAATGAACACAATGTTCATGTCCGGAGCGGCAGCTCTGGCCGTAGATGTTGCGCAGAGATTCAAGCAGCAAACAGGCATGCCCATTACTGAAGCCTACGGGCTGTCCGAGACAAGCGGCGGCACACATATCAACATTTCGGCCTTCTCAAAACTCACTGGCTTCATGCTTGCGGAGAAGCTCGGCTCCATAGGGGTTCCCACTCCGGATACAGAGGTGAAGATCATGGATCTTGATACTGGAGAAGAGGCTGCTCCCGGTAAGGAAGGCGAACTATGGGTTCGCGGGCCTCAGGTTATGCTGGGCTACTGGCCTGAGCCCGGCAAGGGGCTTGTCGATGGCTGGCTGCCTACAGGTGATGTCGTGAGGATGGACGATGATGGCTATTTCTATATCACAGATAGGGTGAAGGATATGGCCAATATCTCCGGGCTGAAAGTCTATACCAGGCTTGTCGATGATGTGTTGTATGAGCACCCGGCGGTGGGCGACGCGATAGCGATCGGAATCCCGGACCCTGAACGCCCGGGCAGTGACCGGATAAAGGCTTTCGTCAGGGTTAAGCCCGAGTACGAGGGTAAGGTAACTGATGACGTCATAATCAGTCACTGTAAGGAGAAGCTCCCGCCCTATGCGGTGCCCAGATACGTTGAGTTTCGACCGGAACTGCCCCTCACTGTTACTGAGAAGCTCTTCAAGCGGCAGTTGAGGGAGGAGGAGATAGATCGGATGAAGGCCAGCGGTGAACTGCAGTAGGGAGACGGGCTTTTCCTATGGGATGTGCGCTGCTAGCCATGCTGCTCAGGTATGTGGTCCATCGGCTCTATCATCGATACTTCGCTGGAGGGGTGATCCGCCTGGAGGGCTCTGGCTAAAGGTGTAACGTATGCCGAGTTACGAGGATTTGGAAGCCAGGATAATAGACACCGGTGAATGCACCGTCTGCGGGGCGTGTATCCTGGCATGCCCCAGTTTCCACGTTAAGTTTACGGACGGCAGACCGAAGCGCCTCAAACGCAGTGTTGATTGCGTAGGATGCAGCATCTGCTATGATGCCTGCTATGTGCTGAGGCACAGTCTGATTAAGGACATAGAGGGCAGTGTCATCGGTAGAGGTAAGAGGGAGAGCACAGGGTCTTTCCGGCGCGCTACATTGGCAAGGACGCAGGATGTCGGTATTGCTGGCACTTGCCAGGACGGTGGTATCGTCAGTACTCTTCTCCTGTATGCCCTCGATAGTGGCGTCATTGATGGGGCGCTGGTAGTGGGTAGAGATGGTTGGGTACCTGTGGAGCGTATTGCCAAAACCAGGGAAGATATTCTCAGTGCAGCTGGCACCAAGTACGGTGTGGTGCCTGTGTTGAGGGCGCTACGTGCGGCTGTCGTGGACCACGGAATGAGTAACGTCTGCGTTGTCGGGTCGCCATGCCATATACAATCGATAAGGTATCTAAAGTACAAAGGATTGCCGCTGGCATCGTCGGTTAGCCTGGCCGTGGGCCTTTTCTGCCGGGAGAACTATGAGTATGCGGGCATAGCAGAAAAGGCGAGAGCCTACGGACTGGATATGGAGATGGTGAAGAGGCTGGATGTTCGCGACACGTTCGAGATATACTCCGACGGGAGAAAGGTGTCTCTGGACATAACTGAGGTCAAGAGTTGTGTCCCGCGGCATTGCCTGGTCTGTCAGGATTTCGCGGCCGAACTGGCTGATATTGCTGTCGGCAGCGACATCTCCAATAGAGGATGGTGCACGGTGATCATCAGGACTGAGGAGGGCGATGGCATCTTTGCCGGAATGGAGCAAAGGGGACTTGTCGAGACGAGGTCGATGGAGGATTTGTGCGGCATCGAGGAGATAGCCCACAGGAAGAAGGAAAAGGGGAAACAGACAGGGCAGATATTCAGGTTGAGCGAGGAGGGGCTGGACGCGAGCGAGATCGCGTCCAAACTGGGGATAGCTGAGGAGAGGGTTTCTCATCGGCTGGAGAGGGCAACCGATCGTGAAACCTGACGATCGGTGTTTGCTGGCGGGAGTGCAGGCAGAATGGCATTCGCCGGTGAGCTAGAGTGTTTGCGTCTGTGTAGTATCTTGCATTGAAAGGAGTGTAATGGAGAAGATTACCCATGATGTGGATACGCTGGTTAAGGGTGGACCGTACTCGCACGTTGTGGAGGCAGGTGGCTTTCTGTTCGTCTCCGGCATGCTTCCTATAGACGCGGAGACCGGGGTTAGAATCAACGACGATGTGAGGGCTGCTACAAGACTTGTGCTGAGTAATGTGAAGCTGGCGCTTGAAGCGACGGGCAGCGATCTGAGCAAGGTGGTGAAGGTTACGGTGTTCCTGCAGGACATGGCTGACTTCAAGGATATGAATGAGATCTATAGCGACTTCTTCCCTCAGAAGCCTCCTGCGCGATCGTGTGTTGCTGTGAGGGGAATCCCGGGCGGCTTTCCCGTGGAGGCCGATGTCATTGCCTTGAAATAGGGTTGCCCCCGGCTGTTGCTCTAATGCGGAACGGAGAACAGGAGGTGTTCTATGGCTGAGAAGACGGTGGTTTCCAGGAGGTGTCTTGATGACTTTCCGCGATTGTCACGGCTCTACAGTGCGCTCCTGGGGGCACGAAAGGAAGTATGTGTTCAGAGGGCTCGCTATCTCACGCAGTACATGAAGGGCAGTGGGATCTGGTTTGAGCCGCCTGTGATCAGGCGGGCCAGGGCAATGTCTCATGTGTTGAATAACCTGGATGTCGAAATATATGCCGATGAGCTACTGGTGGGAAGCGTAACCAGCAAACGGGTTGGGGCCCTCATCTTCCCTGAATTCGTTGGAGTCTTGATCTGGCCGGAACTTGCGAATCTGAGGGAGCGCCAGGTAGATCCTCTCGGCATCAACGACGATGAGATCGAGGAACTGAGCGAGGAGATATTCCCTTTCTGGATGGATAAGGTGCTGGCCTGGCATGCCCAGGAGTATCTATCGCCACCGGAACCGATGTCTTTGCTGTTCAAGGGTGGCCTTTTTGTCCTGACAGAGGCAGCCGGTATTTCCCATACGGCACCGGATTTCGAGAAGCTGATAAGTGTGGGATTGGAGGGCATCAGAGAAGAGGCGAGGATGAAGATCGGAGAGCTGGATCATCTTCCTGCCGGAGAGTGCGAGGAGGTCGGTAGGCGTTCCTTCTACAGGGCCGTGGACATAATCTGCTCTGGTGTCATTGAGTTCGCGCAGAGATACCGGGCGGAGGCACTGAGACTGGCAGATGAAGAAGCTGACCCGGTGAGGCGGTCCGAGCTTGTAGGAATCGCTCAGGTCTGTGAGAGAGTTCCGGCTAAGCCTGCTACGTCCTTCCGCGAGGCTCTGCAGAGCATCTGGTTGATGGAGGTGGCCCTTCATCAAGAGAACTATGAGCAGGCTCTCTGTTTGGGCAGGGCCGACCAGTATCTTTACCCCTTTTTCCGCAGGGATATTGATAAGGGGGTGTTGACTGAGGATGAGGCCATAGAACTGCTGGGCTGCCTGTTCGTGAAGATGTCTGAGTTCGTTCCGCTTTTTGCTGAGAATCTCGCTCTACTGTTCAGTGGCTTTCCTGCCAATCCCGCGATCACCCTGGGCGGGGTTACTACTGAAGGCGCAGATGCCGTAAATGAGCTAACCTATCTGTTCCTGGAGACTCGAGACTTGCTTCAGACAAGGCATCCCAATCTACATGCCAGGCTTCATAAACGTTCGCCTGGCGGATATCTTGAAAGCGTTTGTGAGGTCGTCAAGGCCGGTGGCGGAATGCCCGCCGTTGTGAATGACGATGTAATAGTGCCCGCGTTGGTAAAAAAGGGCATAAGTGAAGAAGACGCACGGGATTATGTGATAATCGGCTGTGTGGAAATTTCGGTTCCCCGCAAGACCTTCGGTTCCACTGATGCGGCACTAATGAGCTTGCCCATTTGTCTTGAGATGGCTCTCAACAATGGCTACAGCCCGGTCATTGGAGAACAGATCGGGCCGGAGACCGCTGATGCACGGGCTTTCACAGATATGGACGATGTCGTAGATGCCTTCCGGCAACAGGTGGCCTGCATGGTTGAGCAAATGGTGATAGGCCTGAATGCTCTGGGCATTGCGCATCGTGATCTGTATCCCAGCCCGCTGCTGTCATCGCTGACGGAGGGTTGTTTGAGTGCTGGAGAGGATGTTACTGCGGGCGGTGCTGTCTACAATTTCACCGGCGTGCAGGGTGTGGGTGTGGCCGATGTGGCAGACTCGCTGGCGGTGATTGACCAACTGGTCTTTCGTGAAAGGCGAGCTACTATGGACGAGCTTCTCAAGGCTCTGCAAGACGACTTCAAGGGCCATGAAGTGCTCTTTCACATGGTAAGAAATAAGGTTCCAAAATACGGTAATGACGCAGAGCTTCCCGATATGTATGCAGCGAAGGTTGCCGAGATCTTCTGTCAGGAGGTATCCAGACACCGCAATCCCCGGAAGGGTGCCTATTTGCCGGGTTTTCTGAGCATGACAAATCACAAGGGTTTCGGCAAGTTCGTTGGGGCATTGCCCAGCGGCAGAAGGGCCCTGGAGAGCTTAGCCAACGGTGTTTCGCCCTGCGATGGCCGGGATAGGAACGGTCCTACCGCCTGTCTTAAGTCTGTGGCCTGTCTGGACTATACTCAGGCGGTTAACGGCGTGGCAGTGAATCTGAAGTTTGGTGCCGACTATCTGAAGGGTGCGGCGGGTACCGCCAACCTGGGCTCGCTGATCAGGGGTTACTTTGAACTCGGCGGCATGCACCTGCAGTTGAACTTCCTTGATAGGCAGACTCTGCTTGATGCGCAGCAGGACCCGTCAAAGTATCGCGGCCTGATGGTAAGGGTGGCCGGCTATTCCGCATACTTTGCCGACCTGAGCAAAGAGGTGCAGGACGAGATAATCGCACGCACCGAGCACTGCTCTACATGACCTCTCAGCAATGTCCGCAAAGGGTACGGTTTTCGACCTGCAGCGCTCATCCGTCCACGACGGACCGGGCATCAGGACCGTGATCTTCTTCAAGGGCTGTCCGCTTCGTTGTCTGTGGTGTCAGAACCCTGAAGGCCTCGACCCCGGGGTGGATATAGCTTTCTCTCAATCGAGATGTCTGAATTGCAGGGAATGCGAAAGTGTGTGCCCGCTGAGAGTAATTGTCTTCGATGAACAGGGAAGGGTGAACCGACAGCTCTGTGACCGCTGTGGAAGATGTGTCGATGTCTGCTACGCCGAAGCTCTGCAGATTATCGGCAGGTCCTATACCCCGATCGAGTTACTTGAGGAAGCCATAAAGGATATGCCTTTCTTTGTTGCTTCAGGTGGGGGCATCACACTTTCTGGAGGAGAACCAACCTACCAGGCTGAGTTCCTGTCTGGCTTTCTCTCTCTTTGTAGAGAGAAAGGTGTGCACGTTGCTCTTGAGACCTGCGGCTACGTTGCCTTTGATAACCTTGAGCCGCTTCTTCCCCTTGTGGACTTGGTTCTCTATGATATCAAGGCCATCGACCCCTTTTTACATCTGGCCTGGACGGGAAAAGACAATGCGCCAATTCTGGAGAACCTGAGAAGGATTCTCTACGAAGATGCGTCTAAGGTCAGTGTGCGCGTGCCGCTCGTTCCCGGCCTGACAGCCACAGACAGGAACCTCACCGACATCATCTATTTTCTGAAGAGACACAAGGTGGCCAGAGTGACCCTGCTGCCCTATCATAAGATGGGAGAGGGCAAGCTGGAGAAGATCGATAGTCCGCTGCGACCGCTGAATCTGACGGCGTTCAGTGAATCTGACTTGCTTAGCATCTGTGACCTGTTTAACAGGGAGGGAATTGAGGTTGGCATTGGAGGCTAGAGACAGCCTGTGCCTCCTACGCATTTGATTGTTCTCAGGGCACATGTTGTTTGATTGCGGCTGTCCTTTTCCGGCCATAGGTAAAGCTGTAACAAGAGATTGAGCTTCCGGTTTTGATAGGGGACAACGCATTCATATCATGAATCTGCATTGACCTGTTGGGTACAATCTACTACAATGATGAATCTGTCGTGAAACTGGATACCAGCCAGCAGGACATCAATCGGTTGCCTTGCGATCAGGCCCTTCCGCACTGTCCGGGTATCATGAGTAACAACAACAAGAGTGTTGACCTCGATTGGGATGATGATCACGTACTCCCGGCTAAGGTCTATCCTGATGTAGCTCATCTGTTCAGAAGGATGACCGCTGTCACTATCGGCGCTGTGTCCGCGGTAGATAAGGAGTGTGTGCTGGACATCGGTTGTGGGCGGGCCCTTGATGCCGCGGAGTTGGCCGTCAGCGGCGGTCATTGCTTCGGCCTTGAGCCTTCCGGCAGGATGATATCTCGAGCCCGGGAGCACATTTCTAAGAACGGTGCTGCGGTAAGCCTTACCAGGGGCGTGAGTGCACATCTGCCCTTCAGGAGTGGCTCTTTCCACAAGGTGATCTGTAAAGGGGCGCTGGATCACTTCGCGCAGCCTGATCTGGCTATAGCTGAAATGGCGCGGGTGCTGAAGCCGGAGGGAAAGGCTGTGATAGCAACCGCTAACTTCGAGAGCCTTGGTTTTAGGGCAGGCAGGAGTTTGTTTGCCCTCGTGCGTGCTCTGCGCCGCGAGAGGGCGGACAATGGGGACTTCTGGCAGATACCCGAGGATCATACAATCAGGCTTGACTATGATACCCTGGGAGGTCTGGTGAAGCCTCATTTCAGAATAGAGCGATCCATCGGGATATCGTTGCTCGTTGGTCTGCCGGGGTGGAGTTCACTGCTGGACAGGCTGCCGGCACGGGTCTCAGCGATGTGTCTGAGCGCGCTGGATAGGATTGCCTATCGCCTGCCCTCACTGAGCAACGTCATTGTCATAAGCTGCACACCCAGGAACAAGTCTACCGCTTAGTCAACAGAATAGACGAGATGCCGTAGTTGCCGACTATTTCATGTGCGGCAGCTATCTCCTCTCTGTGTTCTTGCATGATTCCGGTCAATGCCTCGGTTACCTCAGGCCAGTCATCATATCGATAGTCATGAAAGCCGAGGACACCGCCCCGAACAATGCGCGGCCAGACAAGATAGAAATCGTTTTCTACGCATTCCTTTTGATGACAGCCATCAACGAAGCCGAAGGCAAATCTGACCTCCCGTGGAAACCTCACCCGCCTCGAATCCTCTCTGATTGTGATGATGTTATCGAAGTGCCTGGTTGCTTGCCAGTAGACCTCCCACATGGATCGGCCCTCAAGAAATGCCCGATAGACGTCGCTTGCGGCGACTGAGCTCCTGCTGATAGTCTCATCCAGGGCGGGATCGAAGGTGTCGACAACATATACCCTCCTGCGGTACCGGGCGGCCAGTCTTGCCAGCTTGACGGTACCCCCGCCCATATAGGCGCCAATCTCAATAAGATCACCCTCTAGTTCCAGCAGAGCCTGGTCTTCGATGTATGAGATCAGTTTCTCGTAGCCAACAAACTCGGCGGGGCAGGGTTTGCGCCTGAAAATGGTGCTCCAGAATCGGCCTATGTTGACCAAGGGAACCTCTTACAGAAATCCGCTGAAGACGCGGCGCTTACCGTCTGCCTGGGTGGTTGCCTCGATCCGGCTTCGGAGCGCGATGATCATAGCCGCAGATACCCAGCTCGGCTTCTGCTCAGGGGGCCAGACCTCCTCCTCAGGCATCTTCATACCCGTCCAGAATCTACCATCTTCATCCTTAAGCTCCAGCGCCCAGTCCAGCAGAAGCCTGGCCCGTCCGTGCTCACCAATTCTGGTCAAGGTCAGAATCAGCTCACAGGTCTCTGCTACCGTAATCCACCATGGTTCCTCCACGACGCACTTGCATCCCCAGCCATCAACGATGAAATCGTGCCATTTGGTTAATATGCGCTCTCTGGCCTTCTCTCCAGTCACTATTCCGGTCAATACGGGATAGTACCAGTTCATGGCATAATCATATTGACTGTCTACGGAGTTGTGGAAGAGTTCGGGGCGATCGCGGATGGCCAGGGACAGCCTGCGACCGGCTTCGTTCCACTCTGGCCTGGGCACGCCAAGTAGTTCAGCGATCCTCACTCCGCATCGAAGACTCTGGAAGATGGAGCTAGATGCCGCTATCAAAGCCAACGGATAGACTATCCCGTGTGAATCACAAGCCCAGTAGACCTCGCCGCCTGGTTGCTGGAGTTCCAGGGCAAAGGCAATCCCTCGCTCCACCGTGGGCCACATCTCGGCTATAAAGTCCACGTCTCTTGTGATGAGATAGTGATACCACAGGCCGACTGCCGGATAGGTGCTGTAATTGGTGTCTCTGGTAAAATCCTCAGGACGGTCGTTTATGTAGCTGGAGTACCAGCTACCGTCAGGGTTCTGGTGATCACGCAGCCAGCGGTAGGCCCTGCGTGCGTACTCAGATCTCCCGGAAGCGTCCAGCGCTATGGCACATTCAACGTGGTCCCATGGGTCGGCGATGCCGTTGTGATACCATGGAATGACGCCGGACATGAGCTGAGTCTGGCTTATGTGGTCTGCTTGCTGTCGTATCAGGTCTTCCATCTGTGAGAGTGTTAGCTCTTGTCTCAGGTCCATAGCATCACCTCACGTCCTTTCCGGCGTAGAAGACGATGCTCTTGGGGAAAAACCTGTTCAGCAAGGCCTCAAGCCAGCGAACCGGTCTGCTGCCCGTCTTCATGTCCCAGACCAGAAATCTGTGATAGAGCGCTGGTATGAGGGCTTTCTCATTATTGACACCGAAGATGCAGCGGCAGATCCAGTAAAATGAATGGAGGGCGTGCTTACGACGGACGGCGTAGACATTTAGATTGCTACTCCGCAAAGGTGATAGGAGCTCACCTGGCCTGTAAACTCGAACGTGTCCCCCGGCTTGGTTGTGGTAGTCGGAGGATAGCTTCCAGCAGATGGCCTCAGGAAGAAAACTAGGAACGCTGATGGCTATTAAGCCGTCATTCTTAAGCACCCTCGTCATCTCCTTTAGACTATGGTGATCATCAGGTACGTGCTCGAGTACTTCGGAACAGACTATCTTGTCGAAGGACGCTTCTCTGAAGGGGAGGCTCATTGTGCTTGCCTGAAGGAGATTCCATCGCCCTCTGCATTGTCCTTGCTTCTCCATGGCCCGCAGCATTCCGCCGGCGCGATCGAGTTCTTCACGATCGACGTCCAATGCGTAGACAATGCAGTTAGACCGGCGGCAGGCTTCCCAGCTGTGCCTGCCCGTCCCGCATCCGATATCCAGAACGCGGTCACCATCTTTAATTCCCAGGAGATGGTAGTCAACGGTAAGCATTCACATTACCTCCCGGTATACTTCCACGGTCTTCTGAGCCGCACGCTCCCATGTGAACTCTTGCTCGATCCTCTTGCGGCCGGCTTCTCCCATCCGGTGGCGCAAGGAGGCATCGGCGAGGAGCCTTCTGATAGCCGCTGCGAGTGCTTCAGGTTGTGCGGGCGGTATGAGGATTCCCGCCTCACCATCCTTGCCAACTACCTCCGGCAGGGCTCCTCCGGTGGTAGAGACTACAGGTAGACTGCAGGACATGGCTTCCGCTGCAGGCAGACCGAAGCCCTCGTAGAGAGAAGGCACCACGCACACCTCCGCAGAGGAGTACTGCTTCACCAGTTCCTCGGCGGTTACCCGGCCGGTGAAGCTAACCATGTCCTCAATGCCATACTGCCTTATCAGTTTCAGGTACTGACCGTCCGGAACCGGATTGCCGACAACGGTCAATCTTATGTCCGTTCCATCTCGCAATAAGCGAAGTGCCTGCAAGAGATAGGGGACGCCCTTTACAGACTGTTCTCCGCTATTCACGAGGACAAGGCTGTTTGGCTGCTTGGCAAGCCCGTTAGACTGTCGAAAGAGATCGGTGTCGATCCCGTTATGTACGACCCTGATGCTGCTCAGGCTGACGCCATGAGCCTGCTCAATAGACCGGGCTGAACTGTGTGATACTGTGACTATTCTCTCCAGCCGCCGGGCTACTCGGCCCTGCATTCCGCAGAAAGCGTACCAGCGCCGGACGATCAGCTTTCGCCAGAACGGTCTGGCCTGAGCTATGGCTAGCTGTCGGTCGATGGGAATGGGGTGGTGAATGGTGGCCACCACAGGCAACCCCAGGCGCCTGAGCAGGAGCAGGCCGTAGCCCAAACACTGATTATCGTGGATGATATCGAACTTTGTGTCCGGCAGCAGTTCCTTGATCTTGCGATATGCGCGAAGGCTGAAGGTAAGGGGTTCGGCGAATGTTCCCGTACCTACCGACATGGCCTCATAGAGATTGATGGGGTCGTTGAGGCGAGAGAGAATCGTCCATACCGAGTCCTCGGTCTCGTAGAGATTAAGGCTATCGAGGCGGTGAAGCTGTATGCCATCGGCTACCTGAGGGTAAGGCGGTCCCGACATGACGTGAACTTCATGACCCAGATCACGGAGAGCCCGGGACAGATAGTATATGTAGATACCTTGCCCACCGCAGTAAGGATTGCCGCGATAGGATAGCAGGCATATTCTCATATCTCTCTACAGGCTTGGTCGGTTTCGAGGGGACTGACCAACCCCCAATGCTACAAGTCTCCTGTGCAGTTGTCAAGATTTCGGATCGGGCGCTGCCGCAGCCACCGGCACACCCACGCTCAGCGGTATATCTATCAGGGGGCGCCCCTTGTGTATCAGGCGAACCCGCGTTACGTTGCCCTGCCGTATCAACTCCTTAACCTTCTCTACTATCTCACTCCCCGCTACCGTGAACTCCTCGTATGTCATGTTTGACATCCTCCCCTGGCTGATTATGAGTATGTCTGTGTGCCTGAATCCAATGTGCTGTAACCTTGTCACGAGGCTGCCTCAGGGCATCACTGCTTGCAGTCGACGCGGCCCAGCAGATGATGCTTGAGCATTATCAGTGCCGCCTCGGCCGCGCTCTCCTTGTTGTCCTCGCGACCGCCCGAGAATATATGCTTCTCGCTCGAGAGTGCATCGCCAGCCGCCATTCCCAAGTAGAATAGGCCCGCGGGTTTCTCGGGAGCAGCCCCTGAAGGGCCGGCTATCCCGGTATCCGATATGCATATGTCCGCAGATAGCACTCTCAATCCGCCCCGCGCCAGTTCCAGAGCTGTCTGCTCGCTTACGGCACCGAAGGTATCCAGAGTTGTTCTTTGTACGCCGAGCAGGCCGACCTTTACTTCGTTGCTAT
>PWZA01000025.1 GCA_003567655.1 Dehalococcoidia bacterium | reverse complement strand
GCTGCATGCGGGGCACACAAAGCCGCCCGGCCAGCGTAGCCATTCCAAGTAGTCGAGGCAGTCGGCGTCGGTCCGAAACCACGCTTGGAACTCGCCGACCGACCTCGGGTAGTGCTTACCAAGGCGAGGGTGGTCCACGAGGAGAGTCTACAGCGTCGGTCCGGTTAGATGGAGAGCCCGATGATGGCTTTTATCCGCGGAGACCTCGATATAGCTACGGTAGGCAGTGCTGCGGACTGGGCGATTCGGATTGAGGAAGAGGTCCCAGATGCCATAATGGAGTCTGCGGGAATGGGATTCACAAATCCGTTCGAGGTCCACTTCAACATGACACATCCACCACTGGACAAGCTGGAGGTTAGACAAGCGCTAGCGTATGCCACAAACAGGGACGATTTCCGAGAGTTTTTTGGCCCCCTTTATTACCCTTCCTTCGGACTTATTCCGCCTGAGATCTTCGGTGGCTTGCAGGAAGCCGATGTTCCAGATCATCTCCGTTATGAACACAATCTAGAGAAAGCAAGGGAGCTGTTGAGACAAGCAGGCTACCCAGACGGGTTTGTGCTCCGGGGAGCCGTATCGTCGAGAGCGCTGTACCTGATTCCACACGAGCTGCTCGCAGGCATGTGGAGACGTGTCGGCGTCATCCTGGACTTCGAAGTCGTAGACCATGCTGCTTACATGGCGCTCATCCGAGAAGACAGGAACCCCATTGTAGTCTATCCTGGGAATCGCCCTCTGGGCCACATTTTCTTGGCGCATTATTACCACTCCGATGCTATTGTGACCAAACCAACGGCAATCACAAACTTCTCCCACTATGGTGATGTGGATGCGTCTGGTGACGGCACCATTGATTCCATTGACGCGCTTTATGATCAGATAGTGGGTACGGTTGACCTACGTGAGCAAGAGCGCTTGCTGAAGGAAGCACAAATCCAGATGCTAGTGCACCTGCCTGCATTCCCCCTTTTCTATAATCCGAACTTGTGTCCTAGGCGCGGATGGGTTGAGCTTGGCTATGATCATGCGAAAACGCCCATTGACTACTGGAGGTTCGAGGACGCATACATCCTGGCTAACTGGTAGTGAAGAGGAAGCAAGTGCGCGTGATTAGCTTGTGCATTGACTGCATCGCTGACCATTCTTGCCTTCGGCGAATCTTGGCCGAAGGCAAGAATGGCGGCAAAGTGCTCCTCCGGAGGGCCGGATGTCGGGATTCCTTGTTCGCAGACTGGCAATAGGTATACTGACAATCCTGGCTTCGGTGACTGTTGTTTTCCTCGCAATGAGAGTGCTGCCTGGCAATCCGGCGGCCGAGATGCTGGGCGATCTCGTAACCCCAGCGGCCCTCCAGAGACTCGAACAGCAGATGGGTCTGGATAAGCCACTGTGGAGCCAGTATGGGGATTTTCTGCAACGACTGGTGACCCTGGACTTCGGGGAGTCACTCCAAACAAGAGTTCCGATTAGCTATACTCTGCGGTCTATAGCTCCCTTCACTGTGGAACTCGTAGCAGGGGCAGTTGTTCTTGGGGTTCTCATCGGTCTGCCAGTGGGTATCGTGGCAGCGGTCAGCAAGGGAAGAGCTGTTGATCAGCTGACCAGGATCTGGGCAACTGCAGGCTACGGTATTCCCGAGTTTCTCCTGGCAAGTCTACTGCTCTACGTCTTTGCGATCAGGCTGGGTATAGCGCCTCTGATTGGAAGCCAGGTTGTTGGCACGGGACTCTGGGGTCGGATCCATTACGCACTCTTACCGATCGTGGCACAGACGGTTGTGGTGGCGGCGATAGTTTCGCGCCTCACACGGGGGTCCATGCTTGACGAACTGCAGAAAGACTACGTGAGAACAGCCCGAAGCAAGGGCATTTCCGAGAACATGGTGTTGATCAAGCATGCTCTGAGGAATGGCCTCATACCTGTGGTGGTCATGATGGCCATGCAGGTTCCGCGACTTGTTGCCGGAGCTGTCTACGTTGAGATCGTGTTCACCAGGCCTGGAATAGGGCGGTTGCTGCTCGGCGGAGTCCGCACAAGGGACTACCCGTTGGTCGAGGCGATAATTCTGATGATCACCGTCGGTGTTGTGCTGTCGAACATTGTTGCTGACCTTGCTTTGGGACTCCTTGATCCAAGGATCAGATATGACTGAGTGTCTCATGCTCCGAAAGGGCGATGGCGGCAATTCTGGGGTGAGCGATGCCTGGAGGGAAGGATGATATGATTGGCAGACTTCGACTCTCTTGGTCAGTGATCCTAGGAGGAGGAGCGCTCCTTCTAGTACTGGTCGTTGCTGTGGCAGCTCCGCTGCTACCTCTTCAGGATCCGCTTGAGCAGAACATTCGGTCGAGGTATGGTTCGCCTTCCCCCACACATCTGTTTGGCGCTGACCAGTACGGGAGAGACGTCCTCTCAAGAGTCGTGTTTGGCACAAGAACTTCATTGTTGATTGCTGCGCTGTCAGTCGGCTCAGCAATGGCAATAGGTGTGCCTCTAGGAATGTACATCGGCTATAGGGGAGGGATTGCGGAGTTGGTAACACTCTGGGTGTGCGATGTTATCCTTGCCTATCCTACTGTGGTCCTGGGTATCATCTTGCTCGTGAGCCTCGGAGCAGGATTCACGAACGTGATTGTGGTTGTCAGCATAGCGTTTGTGCCGCGCTTCATCAGACTCACGCGCGGGCTCACCAAATCAACCAGAGAGAACGACTACATCGTATCTTGCAGGGCTGTAGGTCTATCCATGGCTAGAACATTCTTCCACCATATACTGCCAAACGTGGCCGCTTCGCTCATCACCATGTCATCGCTTTGGATAGGCACGGCGATCCGTATGGCCGCTGGACTCAGCTTTATTGGTCTGGGTGTCCAGCCTCCTTATCCGAGCTTGGGGAACGTAATGCGAGACGGCGCTAATGCACTGCATTTTGCACCACATATAGCACTGTACGCAGGGATCTTCACTTTTATCATAATAATGGGTTTTCTGATTCTCGGGGACGATCTTCAGAGCCGTATAACTGGCAGAGGGTAGTCACTAGTGCACGTAGCCCGCGGGTTGGAGGAAGCTTAGCGGGTGTTCGTTCAGAAGGGGACATGGAGGAGAAGCTTCATGCTGATAGAACTGCCGTTCGGCAAATCGGAATTCACCGTGGATGTCTTTGAGCAGCGTGCTGACATCTTCGCGATCAAACCCACGATGCCGCGCCCTGACGCGATTCAGGCACTAAGCGAACACAGAGTACTGAAGGAATTCAGGGGGCGAGACACCCTGTGCGTTGTCAATGACGCCACCCGTCCCACAAAGTCCGGGCAGATCATCCGAGGTTGTCAACTGGAGTGCGATTTCATCATTGCCACCGGCGCGCATGCCTGCCCAACGGATGAGGAAATCAGACGCATCCTTGGCCCTGACGTTGCCGCTGATCGGATCCAGGTGCATGACGCAGCGCATTCGCAATGCGTGTATCTGGGAGAGACCAAGCGTGGAACTCCCGTGCGCTTCAACCGTGCAGTCTTTGACTACAAGCGTATCCTCATCATTGGTTCGGTTGAGCCACACTACTTTGCGGGGTACACAGGGGGAAGGAAAGGTCTTCTTCCTGGCTTGGCATCCTACGAGACAATAGAGAAGAACCATGCACTGTACTTCGAACCTGGAGCTGATATCTTGCGTCTGGGTGGGAATCCGGTGCATGAGGATATGGTTGAGGCCGTACAGATGCTTGATCTCCCAATACTGAGCATCAATATGGTGATGGGCAAGAGGAATGAGATCGTCGACTTGTTCTGTGGGGAAATGTCAGAGTGCCTGGATGAGGCTACGGCTCTTGCGCGGAGTCTCTATTCTGTGCCTGTTGAGAAACGATATAGACTCAGTATCACCTGTGCTGATCACCCAATGGATCTTGATCTTTACCAATCACACAAGGCAATCCACAACGCCACGTTTCTCACCGAGGTCGGCGGGACTATCGTGTTGGTTTCGGAGTGTAGAAGCGGGATCGGCCCGCGTCGATTCTACGACATCATGGCAATGCATTCCACACCATCAAGTATCAGACAATACAGTCACGACCACTATACATTAGGTTGCCACAAAGCGGCGAGTTTCGCCAGGGCGTTGGAAAAGCATCACTTGCGCGTTGTGTCGGATCTGCCGGATTCTCTTCTTCGGAAGATACACATGGCTGCGTGCGCGAAAGCGGACCTGCAGTCGGTAATTGATGGCGTACAGGAGGAGGGGGGCGACATAGCATTCATGCTTAACGGATCAATGACTGTGCCTGTGAGTGCTGAGTCCAGTGAGAATGAAGGAGTGCGGTGATGCATGCACTCGAAGCCATTCTAGCTTCGCACTCGGGACGTGAATCTGTCTCAGCTGGGGAGATCATCACTATTGAGATCGATGTCGCGGGCGTGAACGATCTGTATGTGCAGGTACTAGAGGCCTTCTGGAAGATGGGAGGGAAACGGGTGTGGGCCCCCGATAAGGTAGTCTTCTTCTTTGACCACTACTCCCCTCCTTCAACCGCTAAGAGCGCCATCAACCAGCGCGTTATGAGGGAGTTCATCGCTCAGCAGGGCATCGAGCGGCTATACGATATAGGCGAAGGGGTATGCCATCCCGTTCTCTTTGAAGATGGACTAGCAACGCCGGGTAGCACATTGTGTATTACGGATTCACACGCTACAACTCACGGAGCCTACGGTGCGTTTTCCATTGGCGTTGGGGCAACAGACATGGCTGCTGTGCTCCTAAGTGGCAGACTGTGGGTGAGAGTCCCCGAGATCATGAGAGTAGACGTGACTGGGGAAGCCAGTCCTGCGACAACGAGTAAGGATATAATGCTCTATGTCCTGAAGACGGTGCGTGCGGACGGAGCTGTGTATAAGGCTGTGGAGTACAGTGGCCCTGTAGTTGACAACATGTCCCTAGAGCAACGTGCTGTGCTCACCAACATGAGTGTGGAGATGGGTGCAAAGGCATCATTCATAGCCATTGACTCTTACACACTAGAAGAATTTCGCAGAATAGGTCATGAAGTGTGCAACATACAAGAATCGAGCGAAGACTACGAGTACAATAGGGTGGTCAACGTCGATGTATCAGGACTCGAACCCCAGATTGCTCTCCCGGGAGCCGTAGACAGGGTTGTCGAGGCAAAGAGGCTCTTGGGGACGCGGATCGACCAGGCTTACATAGGAGGCTGCGCAGGAGGACTGTTTGAGGACATCAAGGCAGCAGCCTACCAGCTGCGAGAGAGATCCGTGAGGAGGGGGGTCAAGCTAATCGTTAGTCCGGCTACGAGGACTATCTACCTTCGGGCGCTGGAGGCCGGTTACGTTGCTGAGATTGTCAGAGCAGGAGGGACCGTGATCAACCCTGGTTGTGGCCCTTGCTTGGGCGTCCATCAAGGAGTCCTTGCCCCGGGAGAAGTCTGTGTAACGTCAACGAGCCGGAATTTCCCGGGCCGAATGGGAAGCGCGGAAGCGAGGATCTACCTGACGTCCTCAGCGACTGCTGCAGCTAGCGCTGCTGAAGGGATGATCGCCTTGCCTGATCCGGAGGATGATGAGCGTGCACATTGATGGGATAGCTCTGCACCTAGGGGATAATGTGGATACAGACCAAATCTACCCATCTCGCTACTTGGAGATAACGGATGAGGCTGAGATGGCCCGGCATGCTCTTGAAGGAGTCAACCCTGAACTCGCGAAGAGGCTGTCGGTGAACAGCATCCTGGTGGCGGGAAGAAACTTCGGTTGCGGCTCAAGCCGCGAGC
>PWZA01000127.1 GCA_003567655.1 Dehalococcoidia bacterium | reverse complement strand
TCATCAACGGAGTTCAACAGCACAGCATATCGGGCTCCGTCGACTGGCAGCAGAGGACCTACTCCATCCCGGCCGGCACACATACCCTGGAGTGGAGGTACACCAAGGACTTCTCCGTAGACGCCGGCAGCGACTGCGGCTGGGTGGATAATGTCGAGTTCACCCAGGGACTGGCATACAACACACCGTTCCTCACGGATGCACAACTGGAGGCTTCAGACTCGATGACGGTTGACCAGATCCGTGCACTACTCTCCGATTACGGCAGCTACTTCCGGCAACCTGTACCGGATGTGGATGGGGAGGTCTTTGACCCTGCGGTGGTAATTGCTCAGGCAGCCAATCAGTACAGGATAAACCCGCAGGTCATCCTGGCTACTCTGCAGAAAGAGTGTGGAGGGGTTACACGAACTACACGCCCCTCGGACACCACCATGCGTTTCCTGATGGGTTGCGTAACGCCAACCACCGCACGGCAGCAGATAATGTGCTCTGGCGAACGGTTTCGTGCCTACCACGACCAACTCGCTAACACAGGCCAGACTGTGAGCGGATGGCGGGTTGGGGTTCCAAAAACCACACAGGACGGACTGACCGTGACACCGGCTACCAGAGCAGTCGCCGGGCAGTTCACCTATACGCCTTACGCTGGCGTACAGTGGGGCGGTAACCAGCCATCAGTTGGAGGAGTGTACCTCTTCTACTACTGGTGGACTCAGTTCGGCTTTGCTCAATAGCCTGGCGGAATCCCCCGGCGCACGGGTCAGCCAACACGGCTTGACAGGCTAACATCGGGACACTAACGGGGTGCAAGACTGCGGGCGTAAATGTCACCTCAATCGAACCGTTAAATGGTGTGAGTTAAGCGCACCAGCCCCGTTAGAGAACGGCGTCGGACCTGTCATGCGAGTCTAGGCTTGAGATGCCGTGTCTTGTCAAGGCACACTCTCAGTCTGTTGGCTAACCCGGTGCGTTGGGGACAAACGCCAGCATCGGGCAGACTTATGAAAGAAAAGGTAGCGAATAGGAGATGACAGTAGAGCAGAGTGTACACAACGCTTTTGATGAAGATGAGGAGGACGAGGAGTTATCGTCATATCTAGACTGGCGGCGCAAAGAGCGACAGAGAACCCAGCGTAAGAAGAAGGTGACCATCGACCGATTCATCGGCAAAGGCCGGCGCGCCACCTCTGTGGGCATAATGCCCGGCTACTACGGAGAGCTTCTGACCTGGGCACTGAAACGCTATCTGGAGCGAGAGGGCTGGGAAGTCGCCGAAACCCTCGGCTACAGGGATCCCGAGCCCTCCTACGTAAACGTCAGCACCGATTATGATCGGCGCGAAAGCCTGCTCGTGCGCGGGCAGCTACTCACACGAAGAGACGATACCTGCCTTGTCGTGACGATTGACGTGCTGTCAAGATATCAGGCCACTGTGCAGGTGTATGGTCAGGAGGAGCACAAGGGCAGAATCGAAGCCTTTGTAAACGGAGTCATGAAGATCGCCAGGGAAGAGAACTTCTACCGCGGCAAGAGAATCGAGTTCGCGGGACGCGTTCGCTTACTGGATGTCGCTGGCAAGCCCTGGCAGGCACTAATACTTGACCGCGCTACCAAGCGAGAGGTCAGGGCAAATACAGTTGAGTTCCTGCGGAAGGGAAAGCGCTGGCGTGGACTAGGAATACCGCAGAAGAGAGGAGTTCTGCTGGCGGGAGAACCCGGTACGGGAAAGACGCTGATCTGCAAAGCTCTGATGGCAGAGGCTGATGGTATAACCTGCATCACCACTAGCGCCTACAGACTCAGTGAAGACGAGTACATTACAGACCTGTATGAAATGGCACAGGATCTCAGTCCGTGCATAGTGTTCATCGAGGATATTGACCTCATAGGACTGAACAGGGAGGAGTATCACTATCAACACGGTCCGGCATTGCTTGCCTTGCTCAACGTATTGGATGGAGTTGAGGAGAAGCACGAAATAGTTACCGTGGCTACCACTAACAACCAGCAGGCACTTGATAGGGCGCTTAGCCAGCGCCCGTCGCGTTTCGACAGGGTGATAAGTCTTCCTCTCCCTTCGATGGATGAAAGAAGAGAGTTGGTCGGCCTGTTATGTCAGAAGATACCCATAGATGTGGCAGCGCAGGACTATATCGCTCTCAAGGCGGATGGCTGCACCCCCGCCCAGTTACAGGAGGTCGTCTACGGTCTGGCCATAGAGTATCGAGAGGAACCGTCCCGGCCTCCCACAATGTGCCTCGACATCAGCCATGAGGACATTGACAGGGCCGTCTCAAGAGCAAAAGGTAGGAACAAGCACCATCTCGGATTTAACCTTAAGAACAACCATCATGAAACCCCATCTGGTCCAGCCCGAACTGCAGGTTCCGTCCCATGAAGACGGAGTGGGGAATGAGGAAGATTCAGGAGAAGGCCTAAAGCCCTGGCTCTCGCTTCGAGGCGGGCAACGTGTTCATTTGCTTCGAGTCGGGGCATTGTTGTGCAGCAAGTCCTGTAGTGGAGTTTCTGGTCGATTCAGAGGACTGGGGCTGGAGTGCGTTGACGCCATACCTGTTGGATCTGTACAGAGTGTGAACTGAAGACTACGGATTGTCATGATACGGGCTATCTGGCCGTCAGTAGATGGTAGAAGAAGGCGGACTGGAGATGTGCAGTAACACCCTGATGTTATTGGTCTGCGACCGCAGAGACATGAGGGGTGTTATGGACAGACACGTCGGAGGCAGGTATGACAGATAGAGTTGATGAAGAGGCACAGCGCAGAGAGTTCTTCTGGAACACATTCGCACATCGAGACCTGATCGACCAGGCAGTGAAGAGGACAATCGGGCCGGTCTACGAGAGGACCGATACAATAGATGATCTGGCATCTCTGCTCTCTACACAAGAATGTAATCCTTTGCTGGTAGGTGAGCGAGGTGTTGGTAAGAATGCTGTGGTGGAAGGACTCGCCTGCGGAATCGCAGCAAAAGGAGTACCTGGACTCGACAGAAAGCTTCTTGAGTGTACACCTGATTCCTTCATCAGCGGCTGTCTCTATTGTGGCGAATTCGAAACCAAGGTACAGGTGGTTGTGCGTAACGTTCGTGCCAGGGAGGCAGTTATCTTTCTGGACAGCACCAATCAGGCAGTCAGGGTGGGTGCAACTTCAGACGTGGATCCGAGAACACTCGCCTCTGTGCTCAGTCCCTATCTGGCCAGAAACGAGATAACTGTTGTCGGTGCTACTACACCCGATGGTTACAGGACGATGCAGCGCACTAACGGTGCGTTTTCGCGCCGCTTCACCACAATCGATGTACGTCCCTTGTCTCCCCAGCAGACAAGGCGTATCCTCTCAGCTGCAAAGGGCACATTCGAGGAGCGGTATGCCATTACCATTGAAGAAGCCAGTCTTGATGCGATTGTAGATCTGGCAGAACGTTTCTTCAGGGAACGGGTCTTTCCGGGCAAGGCTTTTGAAGTCTTCCACGAAGTGATTGCCATGCAGATCGGACGCCATCACCGTGCGGATGGACGTCCGATCACGCCGGACGACGTCTACATGACTGTGAAGCGGAAGACCGGACTACCTGGCTTCATTGCATTCCGGGAGGCGAGGAAGGATCGGGAGGACATCAAGGGCTCTTTCACTCAGAAGCTCCTTGGTCAGGAGGAGGCCATCGACACAGTCGTAGATACAGTACTGAGCCTGAAGGCGGAGGTAAATGATCCCGGAAGACCAGTAGGCGCATTCCTCTTCGTCGGGCCTACCGGGGTCGGCAAGACCTATCTTGCCAGGACCCTTGCTGCATATCTGTTCGGTTCAGAAGAAAGGCTGCTCCGTTACGATATGCCCGAGTATGCGACTCATGATAGCATGGAGAAGTTGATCGGCCATTCCAGAAGGGGTGGAGAGCCGGGCAGATTGGTCGAGGATGTCATGGGCTGCCCGTTCTCTGTTATCCTGTTTGATGAGATAGAGAAGGCGCATCGGAATATCTTTGATCTCTTGCTTCCCATCATGGGGGAGGGAAGACTCACCGACGCCAGTGGACACACGGTGAGCTTCTGCAACAGCATAATCATCATGACCTCGAATCTGGGGGCGGAGCAATACGGCAGGATACCTATCGGGTTTGCGACCGGCACTGCCAGTGAGGAACTGAGTGGAATCGAGGGAAACGTCATAAAGAAGGTCAAGGATTGGTTCAGCCCCGAGTTCGTCAACCGACTGACTGGCATAGTAGCTTTCAAGCCGCTCTCTCGTGAGGTTATCAAGACCATCGCTCAGAGGGAGTTGGACGACCTCGCCAGACGACAGGGCGTCTCTTCCCGGGAGTTGACGATCAGTGCATCCGATGCGGTGTTAGATCGAGTCATAGATGAAGGCTATGATCGTGAATATGGTGCACGTCCCATGCAGAGGGCGGTGCAAAGGCGCGTCGGTTATCCTCTTGCAGCTGCCATCTCGGCAGGTGGTATTGCCAACGGGGATAGAACATGCATTGACCTGGATGAGACAGGAGGGGTTCATCTCAGAAGACTGACAGGCGGGAGGAAGGGGGGCAGATCACAGAGGTAGTATACAATGCCTGCAATCGTGGCCTTGATGATAACTACGCGCTGTGACACCAGCGCGTATAATCCCCTGGTGTGCTGCTGGCCCTCGGCCATGGGTGGTCTTGCTGACCGGGCTACCCAGTCAACCGGGGCGACTCGGTGAACGCCCGCGATGTATTGACAAGTCAGTGGACTGTGACAGAATACGAGTAGCGGGTGCAGGATGAGCACCATGATTGAGCTAAGGAGATTATTCCCAGCGAAGGTTGCCGCGATCCTGACTGTCGCTGCGCTGGTGGCGTCCATGGGTGTTTGTACCGGCAATGGCGGCAATGGAGCCAATGGTGATGACGGAGCTGATACTCGCTAGAAGGATACGCTCGTGAGGTTCGCTGATCAATATCTAGTGAGAGTCATACGTAAGGCGATAGACAAGCCTCACGGTGATATATGCGCTCTTGAGGTTGCAGGTTTGGATGGCCTGCGGGCCCGGAAGAGTGGGGTAAGAGATCTGTCCGGGCTGGAGGACATAATCAACCTGACCTGGCTCGACCTCTACGACAACGAGATAAGCGACATCTCGCCTCTGGCCGGCCTCACCAACCTGACAGAGTTCGACCTTTCTCATAACCGGATAAGCGACATCTCACCTCTGGCCGGCCTCACCAATCTGACAGAGTTCGACCTTTCTCGTAACCGGATAAGCGACATCTCGCCTCTGGCCGGCCTCACCAATCTGACACACCTTAGCCTTGTGCGTGTAACCCCATAAGTGATGCATCACCGCTGGTGGCTAATGTGGGGTTGGGAGTGGGTGATCGAGTGTCGATGTTCCGCAGTCCACTGAGTGAGCAGTCCATCAACGAGTACGTGTCTGCGCTGCGGGCGAGGAGGGTGCGTGTGATTGTGAATCTGTGCGGTGTGTTTGGCGATCTGTGGCCTTCCTTATGCTGCGGGCCAACCCCTACTACAGCCCTCCCCCTGCTTTCAATACATTCGTTGGGACTCGGAACTCGCAGTGCGCTGTGTGGTCGGTCATCATTGCAGTCTATCGGCCCTCTCTCAATGATCTCCCTCGCGTCTCTTAAGCTCACGAACCAGTTCGCTTTTCGATTGGCTGGCCAGGCCTGATGGAGTTAGGCTTCACACCTCCAGAGCAGGACCTTTCATCAAGTGCCCTGCCAGTAGACTCACGATCATCCACCACTGTGATGTCCACTGTCAACGGCCAGGTCTCAGCCGGACGCTCCGCTA
>PWZA01000172.1 GCA_003567655.1 Dehalococcoidia bacterium | reverse complement strand
CGTCCTGCCTGGGTCTCGGGGACTGTACGGCCGTGTGCCCCCAGGGAGCGGTTTCCATCGACCCTGAGAAGAACGTAGCTGTGATAGATCAGAGCAAGTGTACCGGTTGCGGTCTCTGTGTCGCCGAGTGCCCGCACAACCTTATTGAGCTAGTCCCGGCGGGAACGAAGATCGTCCTCCTGTGCAACTATCAGCCCTTGCGGGACATTCCGGGCAGGGAGAAGTGTGGTTCCGGCTGCATCCGTTGTCGCAAGTGCTTGAGGGCTTGCGAGCATGAGGCTATGGAGTGGAACAAGGAGAAGGGTATCGTTGAGATCGTCCAGGACAAATGCACGCAGTGTCACAAGTGTATAGAGGCGTGTGAACGTCATGCACTTGTTGCACTGGCAGGGGCAGAGGAAAGGGAAGAGGACTTAGTCCCTACGTAGGCAGCCGATACTTTGAGGGCAGGCGGATTGTCTCCGCAGCCCCGTTTATGAGAGGGGATCATCTCCATTAAGCAAGAGGCCAGATAGGCGGCACAGAACCTCTCCACTTAAACTGGTATCAACCCTCTATCTGACCCATCTCATTATCATCGCTGGAACCGTCCCCTGGCCTGCTTTCGCAAGGCCAGCCTCACAACAGTTGAGGACATCCTGTGTCATCGAGATTGCTGGCTAGCATTGCGTATGATTTACAACCCGTCTTAACTCAGCCCGACCAGCACAATACGGCTGCGGAGATCTAAGAATGCCATCCTGCACAGTGAAGCAGAGGCACAGCGGCTTAGCACCGCACGGAGATTGAAGAGAAGGATTTCGGAGTACAAGCAACAACGCAACCTTTCGTTCTCCCTGACGTTATAGTATAGAGAAGCGGTCAGTTTGACCGAGGATTACTGACAGACTAAACTTATATGATCATGATAAGGTCGTTCTTATCCCGGCTTCATGCCCAGACTACGCCGCGGGGCAGGGGAATGTTTGTTCTGCTAGCCGTCGTATTACTCCTTGCCTTCGCTACCGGTGAGGGAACACTATACCGGTTGAGCTACTTCTTCATGGTGGTAATATTTGCCTGTTATGTCTGGGCGCGATTCAACCTGCGCCGACTGGAAATATGGATGGAAGAGCAAGACCTGGTTGCCCACGTGGGCGACTTCCTGAAGGGATCTCTGATTGTGCACAACAACTCAGGTCTACCTACTGGTTTGGTTGAAATCGGCCTAATAAGCGATATGCCTGGCCATACATGTGAGGGAGCTACTCACCTGCCGGCTCGGGGGTGGGAGCAATGGAAGACCGAGGTTTTCTGTCATGCTCGGGGCGCATACACAGTGGGGCCGTTGGTGGCGCGCAGCAGTGATCCCGTTGGTCTATTTCGTACACAGATAACGCGCGCAGCTCCCATAACAGTTACAATCTATCCACAGGTCGTTGAACTGCCCGATTTCCAGCTTCCGGTGGCAGATCTATCCGGGGAGGATAGAGCGCTCCTACACCTGCAGACACGCAGTGCCCAAGCGAGTGCTGTGCGCCAGTACAACCACGGCGATAGCATGAATCGGATTCACTGGCCATCCACCGCCAGACTTGGGCAACTCATGTCGAAGGAGTTCGACTCAGGGAAGTCGAGTGACGTGTGGATCATAGCAGATCTGGAACGAGACATCCAGAAGAGCGCGGGCATGAAGAGAACCGACGAGTATGCTGTTAGCATTGCTGCATCGCTAGCTAATCTCGCCCTGTCACAGGAGTGCTCGGTCGGCCTAATAGCATACGGCGACAGGGACTACCTGGGTCCTCCAAGTAGTGGCGCAAAGCATATGTCTAGAGTACTGGAGACTCTGGCCTTGTCCAGGACCGAGGGAGAGATCCCGCTGCATGAAGCAATTGTGGACAACGCGGCAAGAATCGGAAGATTTGCCTCGCTCATCGTTGTAACGTCATCGACGGATACTGGATGGGTGTCCGAACTTCAGGACCTCTTGGGCCGAGGTCTCAGCATTGTGGCAGTGCTGATCGATCCGATGAGCTTTGAAGGAGACGAGTCCTGCCGCGAGGTAGCCTCAAGGTTGACGAGTGCGGGTATTCTCTCCTACTTGATACGAAACGGAGACGACGTCTCCTCTGCACTATCCCGGCCTATGACTCCCGCTGACCTGTCCGAATTCGAGCCACCTAGTACAGACGAGTTAACACTGTCTCTCAGTGATAGGACGGTGAAGCTATGAGGTCGAGATTAGAACTACCGAGAAGACGAGTACATCAGGCACTGCGATGGCTGATGACCGGTTTAATAGGGGCCGCTCACTATATCAGTACCCTCTTTTGGCGAATGGTGAGGGGTCCGTCGGAAGGTTGGACCACTTTTCTGCTGCTGTTGATCTTGGTGATAGTAGTAGTCTGGTCAGTAAGAACCGCGCACTCGGTTCCAACTCCAGGGTTATATAGCATAGCCCTGTGGAGCATAGTGCTCGGGCTAATTCTGGCAAAGATACCCCTCCGCGGCTGGTTGCTTGTGACAGGCGGTGTTCTCGTGGGGCTTTACCTCAGCTTCTACTACCTGACCAGCCTGGCTGAGGCGGCGACCGCCCTCGACCGGCACACAGAGCTCGCCGCCCGTTTCTCCGCATGGTGGCAGGCGATTATCAGCGATGACCCTGCAGACGACGGGCTGCCTTTAAGCTTCTGCCTTCTATTTGCCTCATGGATAGCATGTTTGACAAGTGCCTGGTCCTTGTTCAGAAAGCACAACATCTGGGGAACACTGCTTCCAGGGGGGATTATCGTGGTAGCAAATCTCACTATCATGCTTCCTGAAAGACAGGAGCTAAACCTCTACCTGTACCTGTTCGCGGCCTTCCTGCTGGCAGCGCGCCTGTTTACCCTGCAACGCCACCGTGACTGGGACCGCAGGAGTATCCAGTATCCCCCGCGGAAGTCCAGGATGCGCGCACCCGATGCCTTGTGGTTTGCAGTATCACTTGTGCTCGTTGCTTCTATGTTACCTGTTAAGCCCGCCACGATTGATCCTATAGGCAGAGTATGGTACACCATCAGCAGGCCGGCTCAAGTTATGGGGTTCGAGTTGTATAGGACCCTCGGCGGCATGCCCACCACAAGGCCACCGGAAACACACTCCTTCGATCTCATACAAACTCTCGGAGGTAGCATAGCCCCGAGGGAAGAACCGTCCATAGTAGTTAGAACTCCTGTCGCCCTGTACTTAGCCGCCAGAAGCTATGATGTATATACACACCGCGGCTGGGAAAGCAGCGATACACACCGAGTATCTCCAGGCTGGGTTCCCGAATACGGGGCAGAGACGACACTTCTGCACCTGCGCGAAGCTAATATCGAAGTAACCACCATGTTGCCGCTCAGAGCAGGTGAACCCATCTTCCTTGGAGGGTATCCCATTGACATCTCCCTTGACCACCAGCTCGAGGTGCTACACCCCGCTGTTTACAATCTTCCTGCTCAGGGAGACCAATCGGACGTGGCTGCGCATGCAGAATACCCACCGCATGACATCCGACAGGCACAGCTGCAGTTAAGCGAACTCCTTAGGGCTTCTGACCATTCGATCACAGACTCCGACATCAAGTCTGTACTCCCCGACGACACCCGGCTTGTGTCCTGGGAATACACCGGAGAGGATGCTATCGAGGTGACCGTGGAGCGACATGTCTCCATACCTCTAGATACAATCTCCGTGAGAACCACCCTTCCACTTTCGCGCGGAGACTCATATCAGAGTACGGTGCTTATATCGACAGCGACCAGCCACGACTTGCTTGCAGCAGGTACTGATTATCCTGGCTGGGTCCTGGACAGATACCTGCAGCTCCCCGATGGTCTGCCACCACGTGTAAAAACCCTTGCCCAAGAACTGGCCGATAGTGCCGAAACTCCGTACGATAAGGCAGTGGCAGTTCGCGACTACCTTCGCACCCTCGGCTACACACACGACATAGAAGCCCCGCCACGAGGTGCTGACGGAGTTGACTACTTCCTCTTCGAGTTGCGGCAGGGGTATTGCTCGTATTTCGCATCTGCCATGACTGTTATGCTACGTGCGGGCGGAGTGCCGTCTCGCTTTGTCACAGGATACGTAACTGAGGAGATTGCGGAAGAGGATGCGGATCAGGACGGCGGGCATCCGTCTCACCGGTGGGAAGATGAACAGCGAACATACGTTTCACGCAACAGCCACGCCTGGTGCGAGGTATTCTTCCCTGGATACGGATGGATACCATTTGAACCCACACCTGGTTACGCGATTGAGACTCGCGACGAGTTCGCCCAGATCCCGATCGAAGATCCACCCAGTGATGATGAGGTCGTCCCTGAGAAACCTGATGATTTCGGACTCATTCCCGGTGAACCAGTCGGACCCCCTCCTGGGGAGACAGGCGATCCCGGCCCCTCCCCAGGCGGAACACTACCCGTTCAGAAAGAAACTCCACCATACGTCTTGCCCCTGGGTATAGCTGCCGGGTTGGCAGCCTTCGGCAGCGTCCTCTGGCTTATGCGAAGGCGTCTGCTGAAAGGGATAACAGAGCCGCGACTCGCATATGCCAGAACAGGACTCCTCGCCACACTGAGTGGACTTGGCCCGCAGGAAAATCTTACACCATACGAGTACGGCCACAGGCTGACAACTGCTGTGCCAGAAGTGTCAGTGTCCCTTGACAGAATCGTGGATGCCTACGTGCGAAGCTGCTACAGGCGATGCGGCACGAGTGACGAAGACAGGCTCCAGATCGCAGAGGCATGGCCACACGTACGCAACCATCTGCTCCGCCACGCTTTCAGGAGTCTCTTGCCCGGCAGGCTTAAATGAAGTCAGACAGCCTTTCGAGCCACCTGCCCTATGAAGACCAGACGTCTCAGAGTCAATGGTTACCGGTGTGAGTGTCTGTCAAGTTCCACCCTGAACCCAGCCACCTGCCTTACCTCCGGGCACCGCTACCCTATCCAGCACCTCCTCCACGATACGACTCGTCTCCACGCGCTTCATGCGGGCCGCAGGAGTGACGAATACCCTATGTCCCATCACTGCGGTCGCTAACTCCTTGACATCGTCCGGTATGACGTAGTCCCGCCCACGCAGCAGCGCCAGGGCTTGACAGGCACGGAACATGGCCAGTGATGCCCGTGGGGAGGCGCCCAGGGCGGCATCGACGTGTGTTCTTGTGGCATGTACCAGTGAGATAATATATCGCTTTATCTGATCGTGAACGAACGCCTGCTTGACCGCTTCCTGAGCCTCGGTCACTTCATCCGCACTTGCTACCGAGCCAAGACTATCGATGGGATGACGAACTCGCTGGCTGTCCATGATCAACAACTCGTCTTCAAATGAGGGGTATCCCAGTTGCACACGAATCATGAAGCGATCGAGTTGCGCCTCCGGCAGCGGGAAGATGCCTTCATGCTCAATAGGGTTCTCTGTTGCCATCACCATGAAGGGACGGCTGATCCTGTGCGTTATCCCGTCAACAGTAACCTGCACTTCTTCCATTGCCTCCAGCAGGGCCGACTGGGTCTTGGGCGTAGCCCGGTTGATCTCATCTGCCAGCACAATCTGCCCTAGAATGGGACCGGGGCGAAATTCAAACTCACGGGTCTGCTGGTTAAATATAGAGACGCCTGTTATGTCGCTGGGCAGCATGTCCGGAGTGAGCTGTATCCTCTTGAACACACAGTCTATCGATCGTGCCAGGCTCTTGCCGAGCATGGTCTTGCCCACTCCCGGCACATCCTCTATGAGCACGTGCCCCTGGCTCAGGAGCGATATGACTGCTAATTCTACCTCGCGGCTCTTACCGATGATGACCT
>PWZA01000222.1 GCA_003567655.1 Dehalococcoidia bacterium | reverse complement strand
TTGGTAACTTTTGGAGATATAGGTGGGATTGGGAAAATGTAGCCCGCTTTCGATGTAAGCGCGGCTGGTGCGTGTGTGGAGTATGGTGTGTCCGTGGAGTGTCCTTCGGTTTTTTCACGGGCTGGCTATGCATGCTCCACGCACGAGCCTGCTTACATCGAAAGCAGGCTACAAGCAATGAAGTTATAGGCAAGCCCCGGTGCCGGGCGCGCCCGGATGATGCGGAGGTGAAACGTAGGAAAGGGGTTCGAGGATAGGGGGGTGAAGTTATAGGGAAGTGGGGGCACTTGGGCGGCCAAGATGATACGGGAGAGAAACTTGTGCTTGGAGAGAGCGTGGGAGGATGGAACTCCCTTTGTCTCGCACGTTGTCTCGCACCTTGTCCAACTAGACGAAGTGCGAGACAAGGTGCGAGACAAGGTGCGAGACAAGGTGCGCGCGTGTCCGAGAGGGAACGTTGTTCGAATTTGTCCCACATACTCCCAAACTCCCATGCCCACATACTTTCCCGCATAAAAGGTGAAGTTATAGGCAAGTTGCTGGGGGTTGGGTGCGGTAAGAATTGCCGGTGGGGTTGTGGCATCGGGGCTGCTTTGTAGGGATGTCATGAGAATTACATCTGATATGAATATGCGTATGATGTCTTCGGCTCTTTTGCGTAGTCAGCAAGAGCAGCACAAGATTTATCGGCAAATGTCGACGGGGCGCAAGGTGAATCTGGCTTCTGATGACCCTGGTGCCTATGAGGGGATTCGGAATTTGCGGGGCGACCTTGCGCGGTTGCAGCAGTATGAGCGTAATGCGAACATGGCGAGTCATTATCTTTCGATGGCGGACCAGGGGATGGAGCGCACGGTTGCGATTATTCATCGCGCGAATGAGCTGGCGGTGACTGCGCAGGATGCCACGTTGGATCCGGATACACGCAAGGCTGTGGCAGAGGAAGTGGATCAGCTTTTACAATCGCTTTTGGATACGGCGAATAGCAGCGAGGGTGGGCGTTTTACCTTTGCGGGCTTGCGCACGGATACGAAACCTTTTGAAGTGGAGAGGGATCCGGATACTGGCGCCATTACCGCGGTTCTGTACACAGGCAGCACGGAATCGCGAATGGTACAAACCGGTCCGCAGATCGAGGCGGTGACGAACCTGGCTGGCGGAAGCGATGCCGGGGAGGGGGGGCTTTTCCAGACTGCAACGCGTGATTTGTTTGATAGCTTGATTGCCTTGCGTGATGATTTGCGGGAGTCGCCATCGTCCAGTGAAGCAAGCGCGGCGGTTGGTACGCAGCTTAAGGATGACTTGGATCATGTGCTTGCGCAGGCAAGTTTGAATGGCGCAAGGCATGAGCAGGTGAAGGTGCAAACGGATGTTTTGCGGGAGGCCCAGCTTACTGCGAAGCAGTCGCTGGATTCTCTGGAATCGGTTGATATGGCAGAGGCTTCGATGCGCCTTTCGCAGGCAGAGACATCTTACCAGGCCGCGCTTTATAGTACCGCTACGATGATGCGACAAGTGAGTTTGCTGAACTTTATCTAGCCCGCTTATCTCACAAGCCATCTACTGCGAGCGCGAATAGCACGTCATATCGGGCACGCGACTTGCGTGGCGATCTCCATGTGTTTCTACACACTGTCGTCCGCCACCCTGCGCCGCGAACCCGCTTTGATGTGAGGCACCACGCTATTTGATGGGAATCGGGCTCATTATTTGTGGCTTCAGCGAATGAGGAAGCGCGATGCATCCAGTGCTCCTGCCTCAATCAACGGCATATAGTAAGTCGATGTACTTGCCTGGCCGCCGCCCCCGGCACTCCGTGCCCCCCAAAAGCGGTGAGGTCGCTTCGCTCGTCACCGCACTCCAAATATTTTATGGTTACAAATGAAGCCCCGGCTCCGGGGTGCCCCAGATGATGCGTATTGAAACTTCTTACTCTTAAACCCGCCCCTTACACGGTACACTTAAACCAACCGCTTAAACCAGATGGTGTGGTTTCGTGTAAGGATTTGGTTTAAGTGTGAAGGTTTAAGATTGGGTTTAAGGGGATCGTTTAAGGGCGGTGAACAATGAAGTTACTGGCTGGCTAGAGGGAGTTGAGGCGGTCTTCTGGGGCTGCGAGTTTGGTGATGCGGATGCCGTAGCTTTCTTCGACGATGACAACGTCGCCTTGTCCAACAATGGTTCCGTTGACGATAATATCGGCGGGGCTGCCGGCTGTGCGATCGAGTTCAATGATGGCGCCTGGTGACAAGTTCAGGATTTCGCGAATGGTGAGTCGAGAGTTCCCGACTTCGACTTTGATTTCGACGGGAATATCCATGATCATTTTCAGGTTTCCGTCTTTGTCGGCCTCTGCCATGGGGGCGGATTGAAGTGGCGTGAAGTCGGCGCGATGCGCTGCTACTGGTGGGGCATCGCTTTCCTCCTCGGCTTGCGGTTCTTTGCCGTTGGCATTTTCCTTGCTGTCGGTTTCGGGTTGCTCTTCGAGAGCCCGCAGCATTTCCTGTTCTTCGGGGGACATATTATTATCATCTGCGCTCATTGGATTATCCTTTCGTGGGTTTGGGCGGTTGTGGTTTAGGTACAGCCGACCCTGCAGCTGGTGGCGATGGTTGTTTCGCCGTATTGCGCTTTTGTGCGTTTTTCATGTTTTGAAGCCGGATGGCTAGGCGGCCTTGTCGAGACCCCACCATGCCGGAGCCGACGGGGGTATCGCCGATATAAAATTGGAGTTCGTTGGCTGCTTGATTATCAAGCTTGATGATATCTCCGACTTGCAGCTCGGAAAGCTGTTTTGCCAAAATGGTTGCGCGCCCCAGTTCCACGCCGCTTTCCACGGGGACTTGCTGAATGGCCTTGAGCGTTGCTTTGCGCATTTCCGAGCGACGCCCTACGTCCTGCTCAACCTCTGATTTCTGGAAAATGTCTTGTAGGGTGCTGAAGGGATAGCAAATATGGATTCTGCTCTCATGATTATGGATTTTGATGTCGATACCTGCACAAATGCAGGGCGTGTCGCCGGGAACGACCTGGATTTGATCGGGTGTGCTGCCAGCAGAGGTGACGGTTAGCTCAAAGGGTTGCAGGTTACTCCATGCCAGCTGTATTTCCTCCATGGCGCGATCGATCCATGCGCGAATGATATCCATTTCCAAGGGGCTGAATTCGCGGTGTTGTCCGTCTTCTTCGATGTCGCCGTCGCCCCCGAGGAGCATTTCCAGAATTTGTGCTCCGAGTGGCGGTGAGAGTTCGAATCCGATCGGCCCGAATTCCGGTTCTGCCTGTAGGCCGAGCAGGTAGGTAGGGGTTTCGAGCGAGAGCATGAATTCGCTGTAGCTGACTTGATCCATGGCGCTGAGGGTGGAATCTGCGGTGATTTTAAACATGGAGAACAACAGGCCCTGAATGTTTTTCGCGAGGGCTTGATGCATGGTCTGGAGCATGAGCAGATTTTCTGCGGACAGCAGTTGGGGTTTGCGAAAGTCGTACCCAACGACTTTATATTCACGGGTGGAGGTGGCCGGCTGTTTCGCTTGGGAAACGTCCTCTATTTTGCCGCTCCGCACAGCATCGCGTAGAGCATCAATTTCAGCCTGTGATAATGTTTCGGCCATAGGTAGGGTCCTTACTGGATCAAGAAATCGCTGAAGACGACTTCGAGAACGGTTCCGGAGAAGCGATCTCGGATCATGGCGTTGATTTCGTTGGTAATATCTCTTTTGAGAGCTTCGCGATCCTCAACGGTTTCGAGTTGTTCGAGGGTTCGCGTGGCTGCAATGGTATTGATGCGATCACTAATGATAGGCATGATATCGCGCAGTCTTTCAGCGAGTCTTGGTTCGCTGAGAACCAAATGGGGCTGAATCCGCAGCACTCTGGTTGCCCGGGTGCCATAGACGTTTACCGTAATCGAGTTTAGTTCGAGAATGGTTTCTTGTCCGGATGCTCTGGCTTCGCGCGGGGGTAGTCCCGGGCGTCTGGGGTTAATCGTGTGCTTTACAACAAGCCAACTTGCCAGCGGTGCAAGAAGCATGACGAGCACGCCAATGATGATAACAAGCAGGGTGCCTTTGTGTGATCCGCCGGTATTGTGGCCACCAGTTCCGGGGTCATCTTCAGGGAAGTCGTCGATTAAGTCAGCCATGATTGTCTCCTGTTCGGTATTTATGCTGCATTATTGTGACAGTTAATGTCTACGCAATAAAATCGTTACTTTCGGTTGCTGTTCTTCTGTTTCCGGTGCATCTTCTCTGATCAATCCGATGGCACGTATGCGGTCGGCCGGTATTCTGGCATGTTCCACTAAATGTCTTGTGATCCAAACGGCCCGTCTTGCAGCCAGATGCCTTGCCTCTGGCTCGTCTTTACCCCACACTTCCACATCGATCCTGTATGCGTCGATAGAATGCAGTAAGGTTGTGATATGGTCAAGAGAGGACTGCGTATCTCGTTTGATACGTACCCTGCCGGGGTGGAAATCGATTTGGGTGTTGAGTCGCAGGTCGCGTGAGGTGTCGTCGATTGTAATCTGACGCAGTGTTTCGGATTGTAGGGAAAATGCATCACGCGCCCCCATTTGGTATCCGACGAGAAGGCTATCTTCATCTTCCTCCTGTGGATCTACCCGGGGTGCGGGCGGATAGCGCATGGAACGCCAGAATTCCAGCACGCCGGTGCCGCCCTGCAGGCCGATGAGGTTGCGGATTTGTCCGACACCGACGCGGAACTTGGTTGCACGGTCCTGTCCGAGGGTTAGCATGACAATAAAGAATGCCAATAGGATGGTCATGAGGGATGCATATTGGCCCATATAGGCTGGCGCGCCTTTGGGACCTTGCTTTTCTGGTGGTTGAGATTTACTCATCGCCATGCCTCCAATAACCACTCTTGTTTGTCGTTTTGGCCTGCGATAGCCGGCGCATCACCCAGAATGGTGATTTCAAGGCTTTCGTATTCGGCATCGGCTCTCACTTGCACGCCGACACCGAATCGGCTTGCGGGCGATTGCGTGGCTGTTTCCAATGCTTGTGCGACTTTGTTTCCTCGCGCTAGTCCGAGTTCCCAGACGGTTCGGATTTCCTGAGATTCGATGGTGGTTGTGTGACTGAGAATGGCCATTATGCGGATTTTGTTATCCCTGCCACGTAATAAATGGGCAATGCCTTGCCACAGGGCCTGATCGTCGATACGCCACTGCGACGTTCCATTATGAAAAAGTTCCTGTGTTTCAATGATAATGGCCAGGCCGTCATCGAGGAAGCGCACCAAAAGGCGGTCCGGCCATGGGGTAGGGTCTTCGATCAGGCTGAGGCGCAGTTCCGCGATCATCTGGGGCAGGAGGTTGGAAACTTCGTCAGCGGAAAGGAACTGTATGCGTTCGGCTTCGCCTTCAATTGTGGTCAGCCCATCGGCCTCGATTTCCATATACGAGGGGAGGTCGTCAATTTCAATTTGAATGACGCCTGCGAGAGCACCGCGCATGGCCCCCATCATTTGCGCGAGTTTCTCTTCCTCCATATTGGAAAACGCAATCAGCATGACGAAGAAGCAAACGAGTAATGACATGCTGTCGCCGAATGTCATCATCCATGCGGGACATTCGGCCTTTTTGGTAGCGGGTATGTCTGTGCGTTTTTTGCTCATTCTTGCATCGTTTGCTCGCGTAACGATGGCGAGAGGTAGCTGCGCAATTTCTCCTGTGCTACGCGTGGGCTATCGCCCTGTTGGATGGATAGCACGCCTTGGAGGACCATTCTACGAATCGAAACTTCCTCCTTGGTGCGCTGTTCGAGTTTGCCAGCAATGGGGAGAGCGATCATATTGGCGACCATGGCGCCGTACATGGTTGTGAGCAGGGCAATTGCCATTCCCATGCCGATCTGGCTGGGGTCGTCTAGTCTGCGCAGCATTTGGATGAGACCGATGAGCGTGCCGATCATCCCGAAGGCTGGAGCAT
>PWZA01000119.1 GCA_003567655.1 Dehalococcoidia bacterium | reverse complement strand
TGTTTGTCTATCTCGATGTAGGGGGAGTTGTCTATATTGAAGTAGGGGCTGTGCTGTGTCGGGTTCTCGGCAACCGGTACATTGGAATCGTAAACGTATATCTTGGCTATTTCGTCGCTGATATGCTCGACATGGGTTGCGATCACCGTGTGCCCGAGAGGCTCTCGCCGCCTCGTGTTTTTCCAGCCACCCCACCCGTTGTCCTCGATCATCATTATCATCCCGTAATCCGGGGGATCCTTGCTCAAGGCGGCCTCCACCTTGTTCAGAACAGCGTTAGCCCCCTCGTAATCGGACTTGAAGAAATGCTTGATGTTTTGCGCGGAGACGATTTTGCCCTGCCTCGACGCGATATGTCTCTCCAGATCGCCCTCGTAGTCCAGGTGTATCACTTCCTCGGCCCAGGGATCATACTCCGTTACATCTCTGTCTCCGTAATAGAACGCTAAGCTCGACAGGCTCATGCCGGTGCATTGACCGGCGGGGGCCCCGTATTTCTTGTATACGGCCTCATAATACAGCCACGGGTACGGGCGCCTGCCCATGCAGCGCCGAAGGAGCCCGCTGCATATGCAAACACTGCAATTGCCGAATGTGTCTTTGTAGTGTCCGTAGTGGCCGCTCCTGCACCATCTGCAATCGTTCCAGCAACTGCCGTACCACAAGTCGTCCCGTCCCGGTGGGTTCTTGAACTTGAAGCCGTAGTTCTGCGCGTACCAGCCGGGCTCGCCTTCGCAGGCGGCCGGGCACGGTCCCCCGCAGTCTATGCCGAGCTCGCCCTGGTTTTGCACTCCATCAGTACAGGTGCCGTAACACCCCCAGATGCCATCCTCCTCCCTGCATTCGCTGGCAAAAGAGGGGCATTCCTTCTCTATCCCCTCAACGATGCAGGCGTTATTCTCGTGATCGACCACCGCTGAGTAACTCATTAGTGTTCTCTCGTCGATACAGTAGTCTACGTAGTCGCCTGTTGTGCATATGCACCGGCCGTCATCGCAGCCGTAGGGACATGTATAAGTGTATTGGGAAATGCGGTTGTTGCGGCACCGGTGCAGCATGATATCGGAATCGTTTATGCAGTAATCGAATATTGGGTCCGCAATCTCGACCCAAAAAGGTTCGCCTCCGACACTGATTAAACACCTGGTCCAGGCATAATCCTCATAGAAGCAGCCGGTGAGATGCACGTTGCTCCACGAATCATAGGCCTGGAAGTGGTCGTTGCCGATGCACGAATGACCCACGCACTCGCCCCAATCCGGCTCCGGTTCGGGGCAGTGCGGGCAGGGGTCGTAGTCCCAGTCCACGGCATCAATCGGCAACGTAATATCTACCTCGTGAGGCGTGAAGATGGGGTTTCCCACCTCCTCATCGAGATCGTCGAAAAGGACGGCCGAAAAGTCGGGCGCTTGCCGCTCCAGATACGGTCCTCCCGTATACTCACAGTAGCGGCCGACGCATTCCTTGACCACGGTGCCGTCTATCATTATCTCCACCCTGGAGATGGGGCAGCGTATATCTGCGATAAACCTGATCTCGCCGCTCCAAAGGTGCACCTGTCTCAGACTTATGTCCTCTTCACGGCACTCAACCGGCACAACGGCTTCGGGCTCTACGTAGCAGTACTCAGGGGTGCCGTCAACATCATAGCCGCAAAGAGTCTGCGCACCGTCGCACAGCCCCGCGTATCCTCGTGCCTTCGCCACCGCCTGCGTCACGCACACGCATCCATCCGGGCACTTGACCTCGTAGCACCTGTGCTTCGCCCCGGTGCCCAATGCACATTCGATCACCATTCCGTCACACAATCTGTAGCCGGCGGCTTCGCCGTCGCCCTTTGGCAGACATACGCAGTGGTCGGGGCATGACGGTTCTTCTACAGCGGTCTGGTAGCAGTACCCCGTGACCGTCCCCGTCGCGCGACTATCTGATACCACGCATTCTATTCGTTCGCCGTCGCATAGGCTCAACCCCCGTTCTGTTCCTTCGTCTTCTTCCAGGCATTCGCAGCCGGCGGGGCATTCCTCCTCTGCTGCAGCCTGATTGCAGGGAGCACACCCCGATGTGGAAGCCACTGCCGATGACATAGTATGGTGCAGCGGCAGGTCATCGCCCGAGCTTGGTTCCATGACTCCTGTTTGTGTCGCGCTCAGACTGTCTTGCCCCGCCGGTAAGAGGGTCTGAGAGGTGACTTCCGGCGCGACCAGTAGAAATGCCTTGACTGATATAAGGGCGAGAGCGGCAATGAAGAGAACGATCCTTGCTGCGTGTCTGCATCTCATCTTGACATCGACTCCTTTCTCGACTCAGTGGTTGTAAGGACAGAGTTTTATGGGATGCGTACGGTATATATTGCAAGGCTATAGGAAAAGACTCAAACTGTCAACACCTGCCGCCAGTAGACCGCTGTGCCGGGCACTGCTTGATGATCTGTCTCTCTGCTGCTCATAGCTTAAGGCTGTTCCGGGATCCCGGTAATATGTTTGGCCTGCCAGTCGAGAAGGGAAGCGGCGTTGTCGGCAGGTGATTGTGTGATGTGAACAAGTCTTGCCTCAGACGAGGACTTCGCGATCGGTCAAGCGACGTACAGTGCGTCTGCAGGACGTAGCTGCTGGCATGAAGTCGCGCCCACAGGCCGGGTGACGCAAATGTGTTCCGTTAGCGGCGCAGATTGCAGCCTGTCTAGTGCCATTCTGCCGTCGGCATTATCCTGTAGGACGTAACTCTCGGCTTCTCCATGGCCAGCTCTTTGTCATGCCGAAGGAGGTCTTGAGTTATACGTGACTTGAGCCAGGTTCGCCAGTGTTCGATTCTTGTCCATGTGCTTGTCATTACCACAACCGAGGAATCCACGTCGCTGACAAGATTCTCAGCGCTTACGTAGCCGGGGTATTGCATGGCATGAGACCTGAGTTTCAGCAGTATGGGCTCTATGTCCTTGTAATTCCTTACCTTAAACCCTATGATGCCCTTGACCATTGCCTCCTCCTTCTCTCCTGCGATTCTCTTTCGGCCCTATCCTGTCGGTTGTTTCATGGTATATTCCAGAAGAAGAGTTGACTTCAGTCTAACTGTCTGCTGCGTAATTGTCAACGGCCGGCTTCTTCCAGAACACAGGGCTGCCACAAGACCGTAGCAGAGCTGAATCCCGCGGGCTGAGAACTCTGCGGTATTAGCACTGCCGTCTTGCTTCGAGTCACGTTCCACAATTCAAGGGCCGGTCATCCGCAAGCCAGAATATCCCGGACCTGCTCAGCGAAAGCCTCGCTCTGGGCATCTGAGGTAACAAGCCGAATGTCCTCTGCCGAGGACACGCCCAGTGCCATTTCAGAGGCCCGTGCTATCTGATCCTGTTCGAATATCAGTCCGCGATTGACCTCGATAGTCGTTCCCAGCAGACGCAGGATCGCCACTCCCACAGCGTCGATAGCTACTCGGTCGGTGGAGGCCAGCATTAGATCGGCCTTTACCCTGGTGCCGCGGGCGGGCCCGCCGTCGACGAATGCCTCCACACCGTCCATCACCACAAAGTCCGGCGAGTAGGCGCTGTTGATCTCGGCGATCATCTGTCGCTGGTACGGTGATGAATGAAGCTCCTTCATATAGGTATAGCCCGAAAGTGGCACGAGACCGACGGCATTCTTGAGGGAGAGTGTGAAATGACCACCGTAAGCATGTGTCTTGAGGCAGCAAGTTTGAACAACCGCTTCGGCTTCGAGGTATAACCGGGGGAAATGGAAGCCATCGCTCCAATGGCTTTCCGGGGGCTCTATCTTGCGCCAGCCTTCCGGTCCCATCTCCTCAAGATTGACGATACTGAAGCCCAACTCCTCGGCCAGTTGAGGGATCCCCTTCTTGTCCATAACCGTGCGGGTGCTGTCTCCCGGGCCACTACGCTCGGCAAGCGTTATCCCGCTTGCTCCCATCTCATTAAGAGCCAAAACCAGAGAGCGTAGAGTATCGTTGTGTGTCGAGCCGGGCGCCGGATCAGCCGAGTTGAAATTGGGTTTGAGCACCACGCTCTTGTTATGAAGGGGGCTCAAATCCAGCAGGTCTATTGCCTGCCTGACACCTCTGTCCCGGTCGTCGGTCTTCACCAATGCCACTTTTGTCATATCGGCCTCCACTGCCTCATGATCATAGCCTGATTATAGACTATATACCGCAGTTAACCAATCGTAACTGCTCTCTTTGACCGCCTTTATGCACCTATTGCACCATGGGCCCCGTAACGAATGACTGTATGTCTCTCCAATACCTGCTCTCGTCAGACACGGCTGCTATTCCTGTAAGCCTGTTGTGCGTCCAAACCAGCAGGGTGAGGGTCGAGCTATGGAGAGGTAGTTGCCCGTGTGTATTATTGCTGTGTTCAGATCATAACTAATCTGTGTGCTCCAGATTACTGAAAGTGGCAGGGATCAGTTCGGTAATGGAGGGATGGATCTGCATGCTTCTCCGGATCTGGTCGATGCCACCGCCCGATGTCATGGCATCTATCACTTCCTGGATAAGAATAGGTGCATAGGGACCGATGATATGAAATCCCAGTATCATCCTGCTCTCTGAATCCGCGATCACCTTGGCGAAGCCATCCTGTTCCATCATGGCTTCCCCCTGGGCTACATCCGAATACCGAGCCCTGCCCACCGAGACCTTGTGCTTCTTTCTAGCAGCGTCTTCGCTCATGCCCACCGACGCGATCTGTGGATGAGAGTAGCAGGCGTGGGGAGCAGCACTGTAGTCCATCTTGACCCTCTGTCTACCGTTAAGGGCATTGTAGGCAGCCAGCGATGCCTCATAGTTGGCTACATGTGTAAACATCTGCTGACCGTTGACGTCGCCGACAGCAAAGATGCTCTTCTTTGTAGTTTCAAGGTATTCATCCACCTTGATGAAGCCCCTCTGGTCGATCTCCACTCCCGTCCTGTCCAACGACAACAGGTCGGCATTGGACCTTCGTCCCACGGCTACCATGACTTTCTGTGCCGAGATGTCCTTGATCCTGCCGTTCTTCACCTCATTCACGGTGACTGTGACCCCGCTGCTCGTTTGCTTGAACTCCTGCGCCTGGACGCCGGTATGAATCTTGATGCGCCTGCTTAACTCATTCTTTAGAAGATCCGCTATTTCAGGTTCCTCGGAAAGGATAAGGCGGTCGGCCATCTCAAGCATGGTTACCTCAACACCCATGGCTGCAAGGAAGTGTCCGAACTCAACTGCAATGTATCCGCCACCGATTATGATGATGCTCTTCGGCTTTTCTGTTAGCTGTAGCAGTCCCTCGTTGGTCAGGTAGTCAACATCCTCCAACCCTTTTATGGGAGGGGTGAATGGGCGCGAGCCGGCTGCTATGAAGACATTGTTTCCCTTGATCCTGTCTCCATTAACCTCGATTGTGTAGTCGGCCACGAAGCGCCCGGTGCCATCGTAGTAATCCAGGTTCTCAGTGCCGGCAATGCCGCGCTTCATGTGCTCCCGAACACTGTGTACGGATCTCCGCATCCTCTCCATGATGGAGCCGAAGTCGATGTCTCTGATTTCGGCTTCGATGCCCAGCTTTGCGGCTTCCTCAATCTCGGTTACCCTGTCGGCGGCGAATATAAGCATCTTGGACGGAATGCAGCCCGTGTTGGCGCATGTGCCTCCCAGCGGGCCTTTGTCGACAAGTGCCACGCTCAGGCCGCTGGCCAGAGCTTCATCGACGATGTTCATGCCGCAGCCTGAACCGATAACGACAACATCATATGTCTTCATGTCTACACCTCTCTTTACCTTCTGCCTCCATCGGGTCAGGAGTTCCTGAGTTGCTCACCCCTGCCCGGTCCATACTGTGACCTTTTAATCATAGCAGAATGACAGGCCTGTGCAACTCCTGTTCCCAGCGCTTTTTGACTTTTCTGTTATCCACTCATTAAACTAATGAATGAGTTGTGGCCTGGCAATACGATGATGCTGCGGGCGAGAGGTTTTGAGGAGGGTGCGGCAGGGAGGCTGTTGGCTCGATGTCGCGGGCTTTGAGCGCGAGTCGGCGACCAGCATCCTTAATATGGAAGAACCGTACGACCAGATAATGAGGTCTGAATAGTGAAGGTGAAGGTAGACAGAGGGCTGTGCGTAGGATTGGGTAACTGCGCTGCCATTGCCCCTATGGTTTTCCGGCTTGACGATGAAAGCAAGGCTGTGGTTTTGGATCATCGCTATGCTGATGAAGAACTCCTGATGGAGGCAGCACGGGGCTGTCTCATGAAAGCCGTCATCGTGCTCGATGACGAGGGGAATCAGCGATATCCTTGAATCAAGATAGTTGCTTTTCGAGAGCGTCGCCATGAGAAGGGTTTATCTGGATAATACGGCCGGTACATCGTTGCTTCCCGAGGTCCGCGAAGCAATGATGCCCTATCTGGGTGATATCTTTGGAAATCCGTCGTCTCTCCATGACTGGGGAGACGGTGCACGCGAGGCAATCGAGTCGGCCCGTGAACAGGTGGCTCAGCTCATCGGTGCCGATTCTGAGGAGATCATATTTACCGGTAGTGGCACAGAGAGCAATAACATGGCCGTGAAGGGGCTGGCACTGGCTCACCAGAACAGGGGTAAGCATGTTGTCGTATCGGCTGTTGAGCACTTTTCGGTTCTGCACTCAGCAAAGACACTGACAAAGTGGGGCTTCGAAGTGAGTGAGATCCCTGTGGACAAGAACGGCGTTGTTGATCCCGATGATGTGCGTCGCAGCTTGAGGGATGACACTATATTGGTATCCATCATGCATGCCAACGGTGAGGTGGGTACTATGGAGCCGGTTCAGGATATAGCGAGGATAACTATAGAGCGGAATATTCGCTTCCATACCGATGCTGTGGCCACAGTAGGCACGATACCGGTGAACGTGACGGACCTGGGTACTGATGCCCTGAGTCTGGCCGGAAACCAGTTTTATGGCCCCAAGGGCATCGGGGCACTATGGGTGAAGAAGGGGGTGCGCATCGTGCCTCTCCTCGATGGGGGTGTACAGGAGGGGGGTAGGCGGCCGGGAACCGAGAACGTGCCGGCCATTGTCGGTCTGGGGAAGGCGGCTGAACTGGCCGAAGCTAACATGAACGAGCGGATAAAGGTGCTGAGTGGCCTGCGGGATCGTCTGCTCAAGGAACTACCTGCTATAATCGAACACGTGATTACCACAGGTCACCCTGAAAATCGGCTTCCCGGTCATGCTAGTTTCTGTGTGCAGTTCATCGAGGGCGAGTCCATGCTCATGCTGCTGAACAGCGAAGGGATTGCTGTATCCAGTGGCTCGGCATGTACCTCACGGGCACTCAAGGCATCGCATGTGCTTATTGCAATGGGTCTTCCTCATGAGATAGCTCAGAGCTCGATCCTCTTCACGCTGGGCATTGACAACACCGATCAGGACGTTGACTATGTTCTGGAGGCCATGCCGCCTGTCGTTGAAAGGCTGCGGCAGATGTCTCCCTTGTATGACAAATTCATCAAGACGGGCAAAGGAGGCAGTTGATATGCCGATATATGGCGATAAGGTGATGGACCATTTCACGAACCCGCGCAATGTCGGAGAAATCGAGAACCCCGACGGGGTGGGTGAAGAAGGCAATCCCGTATGTGGCGACATGATGACCTTTTACATAAAGGTCAAGGATGACCGTCTGGAGGACGTGAAGTTCAAGACCTTTGGCTGTGGGGCGGCCATCGCCGTCTCCAGCATAACCAGCGAGATGGCCATGGGCAGGACGCTGGATGAAGCTATGAAGATCACCCCTGAAGCTGTAGCCGATGAACTGGAAGGCCTGCCTAAAAACAAACTGCACTGCTCCAACCTGGGCGCTCAGGCCTTACAGAAGGCTATACGGGACTATATGACCAAACAAGAGAAGGGAGGCTAGGAGAATGACAGACAGTGGTGAAAAGATGGATAAGACCTGTTCCTGCCCTTACTGCGATGTGGAGATGGCCAAGGCGGCTCTCCCCTGGTGTCAGGCCTGCGGAGTGGAGGTCTTCTACTGCCCCAAATGCCATGAGGTTATAGGGCGCAATGAGCAGGTCTGCCCGCATTGCGGGGCCAGGGTTGAGGAAGAGGTAGCTAGAGGAGAGGAGTGATATGGCGGAGGACAAGCCGGACGAGCCTATCGACGAGACACTGGACTGCATAGGTCTTTACTGCCCGATGCCCATATTGAAAACGCGAGAGAAGATCGAAGAGATCGCCGTTGGGAGCATGCTGGAGGTTCTGGCCGATGACCCTGCTTCCGAGCCAGATCTCATCGCTTGGGCCAGGCGAACCGGTCAGGAGATCGTGAGGATAGACAAGACGAGTGAAGGTCTGAGGTTTCTGATCAGGAGAACGAAATAGGAGGTTAAGAATGACTGAGAAGAAGAAGATCCTGTATGTGCAGACGAGTGGGGTAGACACCCCCAAGCGCCTATATTCACCTTTCGTCCTGGCTGCGACGGCCAGGGCAATGGACATCGATGCTGCGATATACTTTCTGGGCACGGGGATCACAGTAGTGAAGAAGGGCATGGCCGAGACGGTAAAAGAGGGTCAGTTCCCGACGTTGAAGGAAGTGATGGAACAGGCCATCAAGGCCGGGGTGGAGTTGCTTGTGTGTGAACAGAGCACCCAGCTACTGAATCTGGAGCGAGGGGACTTCATACCGGAGGCCAGGATCGTCGGGGCCGCTACCCTCAACGATATGGTACTCGATGCCGACGGCACAATGTGGTTCTGACAGGGTGAGCGGTGCTTCTAGTTCAGCGCCTGTCGCTTCACCGGGTGATCGGCTCGCTTGCGTGAATCGCGGTTTTCGCGCCGTGCTTATCAGGTAATCAGGTATGGCCTTTCAGCTGGAACTATTGCGTGATATTCCATACTTCTCCGGCCTCAAATCTGCTGAGATGGAGGCGATTGGGAAGCGTGTCTTTGAGAAGACTGCGGGCAGGGCAGAAGTGCTCTCTCTGGAGGGCGAGGATGTGGCCAATCTCTATTTCGTCGCCTCCGGTGCGGTAAAGGTGTTCAAGACATCGGCCGACGGTAAGGAACAGATCTTAAGCATCGTCCGCCCTGGAGAGTTCTTCAATGATGTCGCTGTTTTTGATGGAGGACCGAGTCCCGCCGGTGCTCGGGCTATGGGACCGGTAATTCTGTACGGAATCGCCAGAGAGGATATGATGGCTATTCTCCTCGAGCATCCGAACGTTGCCATCAATGTCGTCAGGGCACTGGTAGAGAGAGTTCGCCATTTCATATCGCTTGTTGAGGACCTCTCCTTCAGGCATGTCATCGGGCGGGTGGCGAAGATCCTCCTTGAGCACGCAGGAGACGAAAGTGGCCGCGGACCGAGATTGACGCAGCAGGACATGGCATCCCTGGCAGGTACTGCCCGTGAGGTAGTGGGCCGCTCGCTCAAGACGCTGGAAGAGCAGGGGGCGATCAAATTGGACCGCCACCGGATAGTGATTACCGATGAGGAGGCTCTCCAGAGGATAATGGGGGCCTCTTGAGACAAAGGTCACAGACAGACAAGTGCCTCATCGCTAGAATGAGCGTAATGGAGAATGAACTAAGTGGCTGAAAAACCTGTTATCGACGAGCAGAGGTGCGAGGGCTGTGGACTCTGCGTGACTGTGTGCCACTTGAACGGACTGGTCATAGTCGGCAAAGTGGTCACCGTTGTTGAGACGGTTGAGTGTGACTGGTGCACGGAGTGTGAACTGGTCTGTCCCGTTGGGGCCATAGGATGCCCCTTTGAGATAGTCATCCAGAGGTCCTAGAGGCCAACTGGATATTCCTGTACAACACCTCTATTCTCTTTCTCTGATCCGCCTTATCCGGTAGTAGGTTTTCACATACATTGCTGTATGAGACAAAAGTCGCATACAGAGACCATATCAATACCTATAATTACCATGAGGGTTATTTGCGGTCGTCAGCATAAGGCAGCGACACGATCGGTAAAGGAGGGTTATATGATAACGGTTCTGGAGAGCATTGAGAACAGAGAAAAGGTCTCTTCTGCGGATTGTGAATCGACTCTAGTCGATGAGGTTATCGACCGGGAAAACCAGTGCTTCGAATTGGGGATCACACCCCGGAAGCCGAAGGTGGAACCCGGCGAAGATTCGCTGAGCCTGTACTTCGCCGAAGTTGGGAAAACCGCCCTGCTCAGTGATGAAGAGGCAACAATTCTGAGCAGGCGTATAGAGGACGGCAGGCATCTTGAAAGCATTGAGAAGGTGCTGGTCGCAGAGCATGGCGGTGGCCCTTCGGCACTAGAGGTACTATTGAAACTGCTTGAGCGAGTCAGTCGACGGCAGTCACTTTTCGAGGCATTGCAAGACTACCTTGGACTCCCGTCTGAGCGATGCATAGCGGAGATAATAGCGCACCCGGATTTTCGCGCTGCAATTGATGACAAGATCGATTCATATCTGTCGGATGAGGTAGCGAAGAGTGTAGGGGTGAGCGAAAGCCGCGTTGATGCAGGATTGGTTGAGCTTTCGCTTGATAGCCGGCTGATACCCTGGCATGTATTGGAGAGTGTGGGCGTGAGCAACTCGCTGGCAGAACTTGGTCCTGCTCTGCAGTCGCCAGAGTTCATGAGTGGGCTGGAAGGCTATAGCCGGGAGATCGGGAGCCACTTTGAGTTGATAAGAGAGAGGGCGCGAGAGGCAACGAATCACATGATCCGGGCCAATCTGCGGCTGGTTGTGAGAGTGGCAAGAGGTCATATGAACTGGCGAGTGCCTCTGTCTGATCTGATCCAGGAAGGGAGCATTGGGTTGATGCAGGCAGTGCGGAAATTCGACCATCGCAGAGGATACAGGTTCAGCACCTATGCAGTTCCCTGGATCTGGCAGGCTATTAACAGGGCGGCTAATGATCAGTCGCGCGTTGTGCGCTTGCCTGGCTACCTGGTTGATGATCTGACCAAGGTATCACGGCTGAAGAATGACCTGGTTCAAAAGCTTGGTCGCCAACCCACAGGGGATGAACTGGCCTCTGAGATGGGAGTCCCGTCAGAGAAAATGGAATCGTTGCTTCAGCTGGGTTCCAGTGGGCCTGCTTCTCTTGAGGCGCCCGTGGGAGATGAGGGAAGCCAGCTCGGCGATTTCATCGCAGATCGGGCCGTTCTGCAGCCCGAGGAGGAGGCCGATGCAAGCCTGCTGAGGGAAGAATTGAGCAGGATGCTTGATTCGTTGACAGCCCGGGAACGACGTGTGATTGAGTTGAGGTTCGGTCTGCACGATGACCGCAGTCGAACTCTAAAAGAAGTCGGGGTGGATTTGGGACTGACGAAGGAGAGGGTAAGGCAGATAGAGAAGGCGGCCCTGGCGAAGCTGCGCCATCCAAGTCACAGCCGTGAGTTGATAGGTTATCTGGGTTGACCGCGTCCGTGGCTGATTTGCCCCCGGTGATGCTTGTGTGACGCAAGATCAGACAGACCGGCAGCTGTCGTTTCGGGTTGGGCCTGCTATTAGCGATGGTATGGAGGAAGTCACCGTGATGCTGAGTCGTTTTTGACAGGCCCTCCATTATCTCCGGGCAATGGCCATCCTTGAAGCAACTATGGAAACAGTGAACGCTATAAGGTCGAGATCGAAGCTGCAGAACGCTGATCTCGCCACTGGCTATTGACAACGTACAACCGAATAGCCTACTATCTATGCTTGAGAAAGGAGGGTCAAATGCAAGCATACTGTATGAAGTGCCGTGCCAAGAAGGAAATCAGAGATCCCAGAAGAATCACCATGAAGAACGGCAGACCTGCGACCCAGGGCCTCTGCCCGACCTGTGGCACCAAAGTGTTCAGAATTGGCAAATAAGGCTGTTCATAAGCAGCCTGACACGACTCAGAAGGGCCGGACTTTACCGTCATCGGTGTGTCCCGGCCCTTCTGAGTCGCTAGTTTCCCTTATGCGGTTTCTGCGGCAAGAACCTCTTCACGAGAGGATCACTTGGATGCCTGTCAGCAGCCGGGCTCCCCGGCATGCCCACAGCAGCTCTGCCTCTTGACTATCTTTATCATGTTGTTGCGCAGAACAAGATAGATCTTTCTTCGTACCGGCATCTTGACCGACATATTGGTGAATATGTCCTGTAGCCTCGGCATGTTCCCTCCTTACATCAGGTCACGGTCTTCTTGTGATAGCTCGTCCTCTCCGAGATCCAACTGAGAGGCGGTTCTCCCGAAGTCCGTTTGCATCTGCGCGTATATCGTTGTGCTGGCAGCATTAGAGTGCAGAAGGGTTCCGCTTCAACTCGGAGAGCTGGCGGAGGTGCGATTTCTCCTCAGAGATGATCTTGTCCACCATCGACTGTGCTCGACCGGGCATTATCTCCTTCATCGTGTAGTAGAAGAGAATGGCATCTTTCTCGGCACCTATAGCCAGTTCAAGAGCCTTGATATCACTGTCCGCCTCGCTCGCGATTTCGCTCGTGACCAGGTCGTCGGTGAATATGGCGGAGTCAACCAGTGCCTGAATATAGGCAGCGTATTCCTCGTTACAGGCCTCTGAAATCTGGTAATCATCGGCCTCAGCGAGCATGTCCTTGAAGATCTGGATGTGTTCTCTCTCCATGTCCGCAAGATACTGAAACATGGTGCGGGCTGAAGCACTGTCGGCTGATCTTGTCAGGACATCGTAGAAGGCAATTCCTCTCTTCTCATTTCCGATTGCTATGTTGATCAGTTCGCCAGCAGAAAAAGCTATAGACATTCCTCGATAACCTCCTTGATTCTATGTATAAGTGGACCTTGCTCTGGCTCTGAGCCGGCACCAGGGCGCTCATCCGTACAACCACCGGCATTTTTGTCTGATGGATCACAGTCCATGACCTCCGGAGTCGATCAACCGGGCCACTCTCCCGGCAGATGGAAGACCTGGAAGATATTGTACGATTTTGCAGGGAATCAGACAAGGTGCGGTATGCAGTGGTGATGATCTGGCGCAACCGGTCGGTTGACGGTCACATCTCTATGTTAGAGATGTGGAGACTGGCAAGCTTTGTAGTTAGACTTGTCATCGGTGTTCGTGACATATAGAATGGCAAAGTCATGAGTGTGTTCTTGATCACCCTGCAGGCTGTATTCGCTCTACTTGGCATAGGTGTGCTGGGCTTCTGGATTATAGGCCGAAGGCGGGTGCCGTCACAGACGCTGGCCTTTCTGTCAACACTGGCCATCGACATATCCCTGCCGTTGCTTGTGCTCGGCAACCTGATACTGGATTTCTCTCCACGGGACTATCCCGACTGGTGGCGCATGCCACTGTGGTGGCTTGGTTTCACAGCGGTAGCGCTGGCCCTATCTCTGTCGGCATCGTTCCTTGTGAAAAAGGACATACGAGGTGAGTTCACCATAAGTCTCCTCTACCAGAACGGGCTTTTCTTCCCCATCCTGATAATCAACGGCATCTTCGGTCAAGGCAATTCCTACCTGGTGCCTCTGTTCTTGTTCACGATATTCTTCCCCTCGCTGGTGTTCAGCACGTATACGTTGTTCCTTGGTGGAAGCGTGCGCAAGGAGACGCTCAACTGGCGCAGAATCGTCAATCCTGTTCTTATAGCCACCGTTGTCGGCCTTATCATCGGGCTTGTCTCTGCCGCGGACTACATACCTGATTTTCTGGTCACAATAGTCACCATGGTTGGAGCCATCGCGACACCGCTGTTCATGCTGATACTCGGCGGAAACATATATAACGACCTCATGTACAAGGTGCAGGGTGGCCACAAGTGGCACGTTGGAGAAGTCGTCAAGTTCGTCCTGGCCAAGAACTTCGTCTTCCCGCTGGTCTTCCTCGGCCTCTTGGTGTGGCTCCGCCCCGATTTCGATGTCGCCTTCATAATCATGCTCCAGGCCGTTGTTCCGCCGATCACTGCGGCACCGATCCTGGTGGAACGGTGCGGAGGGAATCGGAGAATAACCAGCCAGTTCGTCCTTGCCAGCTTCTTGATCTCCATAGGCTCGATCCCGGCCTTCATCTACCTGTTCAGCAGGTTCTTTCCTATACCCCTGTGACGGTTGCGCTGCTGTAACGCAGGTGGCTCACACAGCGGTGATTGATTCCGGTGTGTCCGCCGCGGTGCTCTTGCCGTGGCGAATCGAGATGATGTCGATACGGGGGATTCGCGGCAGTGCGCGCATCTTGCGCCTGAAACATACGTTTGACGCCTGCAGGTCAATCCTCTAAGATGGCCTGGTTTGGGTGGAGTAGTGGCGTGTCGATCCCTGTAGAGTCACCGGTGTTTCGGAGATGAAGATGAGCCGCCAGATGATCACCGTAATGGCCGTCATGGGCCTTAGCGTCCTGTCAATGAGTATACTGAATCCCATGATGCCCCTCTACCTTACATCAATCGACGTTACTCCTGACACAGTCGGATTGATGCTGTCTGTAGCTATGATCGGCATGGTCATAGGTGAGGGCTTCTGGGGGTGGGTGGCCGACAGGAGGGGGATCGCGCTTCCTCTGAAGATAGGCACCTTCATCACAGGCTTGAGTGCAGCCTGTTTTGTCCTTACTGAGAGTGTACCTTTCATATTTACCATTTTCTTCTTCTGGGGGCTGCTTCAGTCCGCCCTTTTCGGTCCGTCCAGAGGCTATATAGGAACCAATGCGCCGGTATTACGGAGAGCCACTTTTATGGCCGTGATAACGATGATAATGTCTGCTTCCAGAAGCGTAGGTGCTCTTCCAAGTGGCTTTCTTGCCGACAACCTGGGATTTCACGCTCTGTTCTTCGTTTCCTGTGGAATCAGCGTATTGGCCGGCATCGTGCTTCTGGCAGGCTGGAGAAAGGATCAGCCGGTTCTAGCTCAGCCGGAGTTAGAGATCACCAAGAACCCCATAGCTTCACCGGTCAGATTGGACTACCGCTCGTTTGCCACCCAGTGTGGAGTAGCGGCGCTTCAGAGCTGGACTCGAGGCACGATGCTGGCATTTCTGCCGCTTGTGGCATCTCAGGTGTTAGGTGTCTCAGCCACCAGAGTTGGAGTTCTTTTTACCATCTACGGCGTTGCAGTCATGGCAACTAGCATTCCTATGGGTATGCTGGCAGACCGGAGAGGGAAGAAGCAACTTATGATACTCGGGCTTATCATGTCAGTGGTGGCCATGTCCGGCATTGCGTACAGTCCGAGTTATGCCTGGCTGGTACTCTTCGTCCTGGCTGCCGGAGCGGGCGTGGCGACGTTCAGCCCGGCGGCTCTGGGCATGATTTCAGAGTCGGTGCCGGCCGGGAAGCAGAGCACTGCCATGGGAATGTATGGTGCCGTAGGTGAGAATATCGGGATCATCGGTGGCGCCAGTGTGGGCGGCTTCATATGGGTGGCTCTGGGACATCAGTGGACCTTTCTTGCCGCTGCCCTGGCCGCCGCCCTGGGAACCATAATCTGTTTGGCTTTGGTGAGAGGGAAAGCCCCCGTTGAGACCTAGGCGTACTCGATACGTATGGCTATGGTGACGGTCGTGCCGGCAGATCAAAGGAATCACTCGGCGTATGTCTTACGACTCCGATGATTCCAGTTCCATCCTGTATCCGTAGGGTGGCATCGACTCACCATCCACATAGACAGTCCTGTCCACTACCTTCACACGCCCGCGCGCGATGAGATCGTGTACGCCAAAGGGATATAGCTTCCAGTCGCCAGCCTTCTTGAGGGCATTCTGAAGGCTCTGACATACAGTCTTTATATCTGCCTTATGCTTGTCATCGGCAGACCCGGTAAAGTCCTCGTAGGAGGTTATGCCGTGCTGCCTGGCAAACTCCACAACTCTGCTGAAGGATCTATTCAGGTCATCCAATCCTTCTGACTCCAGGTGCCTGAGTGTCGGGGCTATCTCGAGAGGCCTGGATTGAGCCAGCACGGGTCCTGTGTCCTCTCCCTTGTCAACGATGAAGAGAGTCGACCTGATCTCTTTGTCGCCCGCCAGTATGGCCTTGGCGGTGGGTATCCAGTACAGGCCCGCGTAGCCTTTTGTAGTATCACCGGGATGAATGTTCAATATCCTGGGATAGTACCTGTCTACCGTCCGGTCGGTTAACCACTGGTCGTAGCCTGCGAGGCAGACCAAATCCGGTGTTCCTCCAACCTTTTCTTCAATCAGTCGCCAGACATCCTGCTCGTACGTTAGCCTGTCCGGACAGTTCCTGGGAATTCCCGCCTTGCCGTACCTGTCTCTCGCAGCCTTCAAGTAGGATACGTGGCTGAGTTCGACGGTGACGTGGTTATTGGCCCTGGCCTTCTTAACGCCTTCACAATCGGGCCGGTTCGTGAACACAACGTAGTCGTGCTCCGGATCCCGTTCAACGATCCTCTCGTAGTTTGTGCCTGAGCCAGATACGAAGCAGACAATGATCATTCTGCTATATCTCTCGCAGGATCTCCAACATGTCGGCGGATGGCTCGTTGGGGATTGTAGCTATGGTCTCTCCGCGGTACTCGAAAACCTGCTTGTTGTCATCGTTGATCTCACCGATGACTGCTGCAGTACCGTCTTGGGACCGGATGGCTGTCATCACCTCTTCGACATCAGCAGGCGGAACCTGGAAAATCATCCTCGCTTGAGTCTCGCAGATCAGGATTTCCTCTGGAGTGAGTCCATCGACTTTGACAGGCACCGCTGATAGGTCGACTCTTGCACCAAGGCCGCCGTATCTGGCCGATTCGCACACGGCCGCTCCCAGGCCGGCGGCTCCTAGGTCAGAACAGGCATGGATCTTACCTGTGCCGAATGCGGCTAGACTGGCTTCCATGGTCCTTCTTTCTTCCTCGAAGAGTGCTTTTGCAGGTCGCATCTCCCGGACCAGTCCCGCTCTATAGACGGTATCGTTTCCATCCTCGGCGGTTTCTCCGAGAAGGATTATCTTATCGCCGGCCGCCTTGGCCGGCTTGGTGAGAGGCTTCTCCGTCACCAGCTTGCCGATGACAGCAACTACTACTGCCGGAACGACGTCAGAGAAGGAGGTAGAGAGACCGCCTCCTATGATAAAGACATCCATTGCTTCGCACATGTCTGTTATGCCCTGAATCATGAGATTGAGCCTTCCCTGACTCGTCATTGTGGTGCATTCGCCGCAGGTGCACTTGCCTGTGAAACCGCATGGTCCTACCAGAACCTCTTCCTGCAATGGTTTCGTTCCTACGAAATCAAGGAGAAAGAGGGGCCGACCGCCCATGGCAGTGATGTCTCTCATGGCACCACCGGCTCCGGTTGCGGCGGCATCATAAGGCCTCGGTACACAGGGGGAGCAATGGCTTTCTTGCTTGGCAACGAAAAGGCCTTCGATGCCTGGCATGCGGAAGACGGCGGCGTCGTCACCCGGCCCCACAGCCAGTGCCTCAGGCCACTTCTGACTGACGATCACGTTTAGCTCTGCAAAGGCTTTAAAATCAACCGCCTGATCGATGTTATGATGCAGGTGGGTAAACAAAGCATGCATCAACGCCCTCTCAATTTCGTTCATCTCTTGCCTCCTTACAATTTCGTCTTACCGGTGTGCCCTCGACATAATCGAAGCTATTGCGGCGCTCGTGATCCACGAGGCCTAGGAGTCAACATCGAATTGGGCAATTGACCGATCTCTGCTCATATTGTACTCAATGAGCGAACAGTTTCAAAGCATTGGTGTTACGGATGATCCGTGTATGAGCATAGGAACGGCTGGCGGCATTCGACAGGCATGGAGGCGTGCAGAAAAGAAGTACCCCAAACAACCTCCCATTCTTTGGTTTTCTCCCCTCCTCCTTTCGACTCTCGCCTACTCAGGCTCGGTTCTCCGTCCACCAACCTCTTGTTTGGCTGTTTGGGGTATTTTTAATAGTATCACATCCGTCAATGGTCTGTCAAGTTTTGTTCCCGGGCGTGTGATGACCATCGGTTAAGGTGCAGATTCACATCCACTACCGTCTCGTCCGCGGATGTGATTATTGGTATGCGAAAGCGCTGAGTCCGCTGTCGTAGCCATTGCAGTGACCTGCGGGCTTTGGCCTGGCAAACGTTTCGTGCTTTGTCTATTCGGGCTAGAGGCTTTTCGCTGATACTGCTATAATCATCTCCGCGGATGAACGCAGACACCCCTGTATCTGAGACAAGGTTCGCAGCCGGTCGCAATCGCATGGCAGGGTTGACGTTCTCCATGGATTCCGCGCCATGGTTGTCCTGAGTTATGCACCGCGCAATATGTCGCTTAAAGGGAGGAATAGATGGAAACTCTGAAAAGGCTTTCTGAAGCTGCCGGAATCCCTGGAAGGGAGGAGGCGATTCGAGTCATAGTGCGGGAGGAGTTGGGTGATCATGTGGATGATATAGAGGTGGATCGGTTAGGGAACGTGATCGCACGTAAGAAGGGTACGGGGCCGAAGGTGGTAGTAGCCGCGCACATGGACGAGATCGGCTTCCTTGTTTCCCACGTTGATGAGGAGACCGGGTTCCTGCGCATCGCTCCTGTGGGCGGATTCGATCCCCGCACCCTGATTGCTCAACGGGTGTTGGTGCACGCCAGGGACGGCGGGCTTTGCGGCCTAATCGGGACCAAGCCGGTGCATGTCCTGACCGATGAAGAACGAAAGAAAGTGCCGGAGATGAAGGACCTTTTTGTCGACATCGGTTTTTCCGGCAAGGATGCCAAAGAGCGGGTGCGCGTCGGCGATCCGGTGACCCTCGTCCAGACGTTTGATGAGATAGGAGACCTTGTCACAGGCAAGGCGCTCGACGATCGACTGGGAGTGTACGTAGCCATCGAGGCTGCGAAGAGGCTGGGAAAGCATGAAGCGGACATCTACTTCGTGGCCACGGTGCAGGAGGAGGTGGGACTGCGGGGAGCGCGGACATCGGCCTTCGCTGTTGCGCCCGACATTGGAGTGGCTCTGGATTCGACTATTGCCTGCGACATACCCGGGGTTTCGGCACATGAACAGGTGACACGCCTGGGCAAGGGCGTGGCGATTAAGCTAAAGGATTCGGCGTCCATCTCTCATCCCGGTCTTGTGCAATTTCTGATGAAGCTGGCCGAGGAACGGAAGATCCAGTATCAGCTTGAGATACTGCCGCGGGGAGGGACCGACGCTGGCGCAATCCAGCCTGCCCGAGAAGGGGTGGCAGTGGTCACCATCTCAGTCCCGGCCCGATACGTGCATACCGTGGTGGAGACTTCCCACAAGGCCGACATAGAGGCCGCGATCACGCTGCTAGTTGCCTTTCTGGAGACGTGCCACGAGGCAGACCTCCGGCTGTAGGTACTGTGACCGTTTTCTACGTTGCCCCGGCGCTTGCGCAGAACACTGGCTCAGTCCATGCCATATGCCGGGGAGAACGGAGTTGGCCCCGTACTACGTGCATCGCCGGGGAGAGCCATCTACCTTGAACTGCGCGTATTCTGAGGGCATCGATCCTGCGCCGCCTCCTTCTTGTCATCAGCGTAAAAGCCTTTGAGCCGCTTCGCCATTTCTTCTAGGCGTTTGTCTACGAGGTAGTTAACCGTGCCCTCAGGATAGCTTCCGTCCTTCTTTCTCTTCCCCGTGCGTAGGCCGGTTAGTATCTCTATGCCCTCATCGATGGTCCTGGCCGAGTAGATATGGAACTGGCCCTGCCTGACGGCCTCAATCACATCCTCGCGCAGCATGAGATTTCTCAAATTTTGCTCGGGTATGAGCACTCCCTGGTCTCCGTTGAGGCCCTTTGCCTGGCATACTCGGAAGAAGCCTTCAATCTTCTGGTTCACTCCGCCTATCGGTTGAATTTCGCCCTTCTGGTTCACTGATCCGGTCACAGCTATACCCTGCTTTATCGGCAACTCTGACAGGCTTGACAGAATGCCATACAACTCGGCCGATGAGGCACTATCTCCATCCACCCCCTCGTATGACTGCTCGAAACAAAGGCTGGCGGAGAGAGATAAAGGCCTGTCCTGTGCATACTTCCACCCGAGGTACCCGCTCAGAATCATGACACCCTTGTTGTGGATAGGGCCGCTAAGTTGCGACTCACGCTCTATGTTGATCACTCCGCCACGGCCCAGGAATGTCCTGGCCGTGATCCTTGAGGGCTTGCCGAATGATATATCGCCCAGGGCGTATACGCTCAAGCCGTTGACCTGTCCCACCTCCTCGCCCTCGGTATCTATCATGATGGTGCCACGCCGTATCATATCCCGTATTCGTTCATCGAGCAGGTTATGCCGGAACAGCTTCTCATCGACAGCTCTTTGTACGTGACGCGAGGAGATGTATTCGGCATTATCCTTCAGTGCCCAGTAATTAGCTTCCTCGATCCAGTCCTTGACCTGGGCGAACCTCGAGGACAGACGCTCCTGATCGGCCACTATCCTGGCCGAGTATTCGATGACCTTGGCCACGCCGCTTGGATCGAAGTGTCTGGCCTTGCACTCCTCACAACACCCTGAGAGGAAGGCAGCATAGGCCAGCATGTTCTCCTCTGTTCTCTCGATCTGAGAATCGAAGTCAGCCTTGACCTTGAATATCTCCCAGAAGTCTTCGTCGTATATGGATAGCATCTGATAGAGCAGAGCATCACCGGTCAGGATAACCTTCACCTTGATGGGCATGGGTTCTGGCCTTAGGCCCTGAGGCGCTATGAGACCGTACTGCTCAAAGGGGTCTTCGATTCTGACCTCTTGATTCTTAATCGCTCTCTTGAGCGCCGGCCAGACGCCGGGGTTCATAAGAACATCCTTGACACTGAGCAGTAAATAGCCGCCGTTAGCCTTGCTCAAAGCACCTGCCTTGAGCATCGTATGATTGCTAAGATATCCTCCGAACAGGAATTGCCGCTCGATCTTCCCGAATATATTGCCGAAATTGGGGTTGCTCTCGAGAATCACAGGAGAAACCCTGGCGCCGTCGTTATCCACGAAAACGTTTACCTGGAAAGGCAGAAGAGGATTCTTTCCGCCCATGGCCTGGCTTACAGGTACGCCGAGCAGGGGGTGCACGGGCTCTTCGGTCCCCTTGAATAGTTCCAGGTTGTCAAGCACATAGGCCTTCAGGCCGGTAAGATATTGGGTAACCTTCGGCCAGTCGGAGTATTTCTCGAACAATGATCCGAAAAGTCCGGAGACGGTATACTCTCCTATCCCTTTGTCTACCTGCTGCAATCGCTCGACGGCCTTCGTTTGTACGCTCCCTGCCGTTTCCAGGATCTCCTTCAACTTCTTGCGCAACTCAGCTTGCTTTGAGTCGAGATCTTTCTTGACGTCGTCGCTCAGAGAAAGGTACTCTTGCTCCTGCATAGGACGATCGTCTTTCATGGGGATCAGGACAGGCCCTGTGGCAGTCATCTGCAGCACGAAACCCTGGCGGCGGGCATCGGCCGATATCTCCTCGAACATCTTCTGCTGCTCAGCCTGTGCCTCTTCAACGGTCTTCTGCTTCTGGGTCTTGTATTCCTCGCTGGAGAAAGCCTGCCCCAATCCATCGCGTATCTTGTTGAGCAGTTCGGTTATCTCATCGCGAAAAGCCTTCCCCTTGCCCTGAGGCAAACCACATATCAGTGGATTGTCGGGTTCACTGAAATTGTATACGTAACACCAGTCTTCTAAGCCGAAGGCTTCGCCCCGGGCTTCGCGCTCCTTGATCACCCTTTCAATGTAGGCCTTCACTATACTCGTCTTCCCGGTTCCGGTCAGACCGGCAACATAGATGTTATATCCGGTGTTAAGCATGTTCATGCCGAACTCCACAGCACGCGTCGCCCGCGCCTGGCCGATGAACTCTTGAAGAGGGGCCAGGTCTGCCGTACATTCGAAATCGAAGATCCCGGGATCGCATTGCCAGCGGAGCCTTTCAGCCGGCACCTCATACTTCTTCAATCTCATAGCCTCCTCCTTTGATCGTCTTTCTTTCAACAGAGTGTATCAGAATTCTCCGCGAGTCACTATCACATCAAGCCCCGGCTCTGCCGGCTGCAGCCGTAGTCGCTGTTGCCGCTTTGAAGCGGGAAGGTGTCATGTTCTTGTGCCTCGGGCCAGAGATTCTCGGGATGGTGCGGGGTCTATCTGGGCGATCTAGTGCTCGTGTTTCCGAACGGCACAAATACGCTGGAGTAGTGGCGGATGAGAGTAATTGAGCAGGACGTAGAACGGATGGGGGACGAGGTTGGACAAGTTGCCCGCATGAAGCTTCTTCAGTGCCCCTGTCAGGTGCTGTGTATGCGGGATAGTTCTGGCTGCGAAGCGATCGGCCTCGTATTCGTTTCTTCTGGAGAGCGTGTTCATCATGACGGAAAGCACCATTTCCAGCGGGGTGTAGAGCAGGCCGAAAAACACTAGCCCGCTGTATATCGATTGTTGTTCCATGGAGAACGCTTCATAGAGTCCCGGGCTGTTCAGGAAGATCGATAGCAGAAAGAAGAGCATTCCTGCGTGAACGATGCTGATTAACGTACCTTGTAGAATGTGCCTCTTCTTGTGGTGCCCGATCTCGTGGGCGATCACCGCTATCAGTTCGGGAACCGTATGCTTCTCGATCAAGGTATCAAACAGGGCAATACGCTTATTCCGGCCAAAACCTGTGAAGAAAGCGTTCGATTTGCTGGAGCGCCTGGAGCCGTCTATTACGAAGACATTCTTGATCGGGAATCCGACGGAGTTAGCGTAGCTGTAGATGGACTCTCTCAACTCGCCTGGTTCTAGCGGCGTGAATTTGTTGAAGAGTGGCATGATCCAGGTTGGAGCCACGTATTGCACAACAAGCGAAAACCCTATGACTGCAATCCAGCAGTAGACCCAGGCATAATGACCGGCGTATTGGAAAAGGGCAATAATGCCCGTAAGAAGAGGGAGGCCAAGCAGTGCCGCAAGCCCCAGCCCTTTAATCCGATCCACCATGAAGGTGCGTAAACTGGTTCTGTTGAAGCCGAATCTCTCCTCAATTACAAAGGTGTGATAGATGCTGAAAGGCAGCCTGAGAAGGCTATAGCCTGTTACCAGGATACCGATGTACAGCAGTCCGCTTATAACAGGCATATATCCCCAGGATCGCACTGCCTGGTCAAGATGGTTGAACCCGCCAGCAAACCAGAAGGAGAGGAGAACTGCTAGGCTGAACGTACCGGTCACTACATCGAAACGGGTCTTGGCGCGGAGGTACTCTTGAGATCTGCGGTAGTCCTCGGGTTTGTACACGT
>PWZA01000221.1 GCA_003567655.1 Dehalococcoidia bacterium | reverse complement strand
TCTGCAGAGCATTTTATGTCGCTTCGCCAGTAAGGCACAAACACCGAGATCTCAGACCCCGAATCACTGGGTTGACACTCGAAGCCCAGCGCCCTGAGGACACTGACACTTTCAGCTGTATCGACATCCATTCCGGTGAGTCTCTTCACTTCTCCAGCATCAAGCAACACCGGCTCAGGTTTCGTTTTCCCCGGATATGCATCGATCACGCCCTGGGCTGCTCTGCCGCCGGTCAGTTCTAACAGCAACTGTGTTGCCCGTCTCAACGGCAGCAACGGAAGCTCTCTGCTCAATCCCTTATCAAAGCGGACCGACGCCTCGCTCTGGAGTTGTAGTGCAGCAGACCCTCGCCGAATCGCAACCTGGCTGAAATTCGCTGATTCAAGGAGAACGGTGCGAGTGTTATGCGTCACCTCAGAATCGACACAACCCATGATTCCGGCAACGGCAATGGCCTCTTCTCTGTCCGCTATTACAAGCAGATCTGGAGTCAGACGGCGCTCCGCTCCGTCGAGTGTGGTTATCTGTTCACCTTGTCTAGCTCTGCGCACAATGATCCGCTGACCCTTCACTTTATGATAATCAAAAGCATGAAGAGGCTGACCGTACTCCAGCATCACGTAGTTCAGAACATCAACAACGTTGTTAACCGGGCGCATGCCGCAACTACGAAGACGTCGCTGCAGCCAGCCGGGCGAGGAACCAACCTGAACTCCAGTGATCAACGCGGCGCAGTATCTCGGACACATTTCAGAATCCTCTATGTCAACAGAAACGGACGAGCCTATCGGCTCCTTCGTTTCCCGATACTGAATCTCCGGTAGACGAAGCGTATGGCCGGTCAGGGCAGCGATCTCCCGAGCGATACCGATAACACACAAGCAGTCGGATCGGTTGGGCGTCACATCGATGTCAAGAATGGCATCACCGAGATAGATGCCGAGGTGTAAGCCTACGGGTGCCTCCTGAGGCAGTACCAGGACCTCCTCGTGGTTATCGGAGATGCCGAGTTCCTTCTCCGAGCAAACCATGCCCTCCGAAACGATACCGCGGATCTTAGCTGGCCTCAAGGGGACGACCTCTCCAGTATGACCGTCTATAAGTCGAGCACCTACGCAGGCAAAAGGAACTCTCTGACCGACATCGACATTTGGTGCACCGCAAACCACAGTGCTCTGCTCCGTGCCGGTATCAACTGTGACCAGCGTGAGACGATCGGCACTGGGATGAGGACTCACTGCAGTCACCTCCCCTACAACGACCTTATCCCAGTTCTCACCCACCGTCTGTATGCCTGTTAGTTCCAGGCCGGCCATGGTCAGTTTATCTCCTACTTCGCGAGGAGTAAGCTTTATGTCAACATAGTCAAGAAGCCATTTGAGCGAAGCCTTCATGCCGTCACCTTCAAACCTAGAACTGTTTCAGGAACCTTAAGTCGTTACTGTAGAAGAGGCGAATATCATCGATACCATATCGGAGCATAGGTATGCGCTCTACTCCGAGCCCGAAGGCAAAACCGCTGTAGACCGTCGGGTCGATCCCGACCCGTGCCAGGACATCCGGATGCACCATGCCGGCTCCCAGTATCTCAATCCAGCCACTGTGGCTGCACAGCCGGCATCCGTCACCGTCGCACACCAAACACTGAATGGCAACCTCCATGCCCGGCTCGACAAAAGGAAAGTAGTCGCAGCGGAAGCGTACCTGTCTCTCATCGCCGAAGAGACAGCGACAGAACTCAAGCAGGGTGCCTTTCAAATCAGCCATAGTGATGCTCCTGTCTACCGCCAGCCCTTCAACCATGAAGAACACAGATTCATGAGTGGCATCAGTCGCTTCATATCTATACACTCGCCCCGGTGCTATCATTCTAATCGGTGGGCGTTCTCTCTCCATAAACCTAATCTGCATAGGAGAAGTATGGGTACGAAGAAGCCTTGAGTCCTTTCTACCATCCGCATCTATCCACAAGGTGGCGAACCTGTCACGCGCCGGATGATGCTGAGGAATGTTGAGGGCTTCGAAATTGTAGTATTCCCACTCCACCTCGGGCCCTTCAACCACTTGGAAACCCATATTCCTGAAAACACTGCAAATCTCGTCGAGTGCTTTAGTTACTGGATGAAGGCCGCCTGAAGGAAACGGACGGCCAGGAAGGGTGACATCCAGTCGCTGGACATCTAGGTGAGGCGCGACGACGGCTTGCTGCAGCAGTTCTTCCTTTTCTCGAAGACCCGACTCTAGAGAATTCTTCACCTTGTTCGCCTGCATCCCCGTTCTCGGCCGTTCTTCAGCAGGCAAGGTAGCCAGCGAACGCAGAATCTGAATCAAGGCGCTCTTCTTCCCAAGATAACGGACACGCCAGAACTCCAGCTCCCGCAGACTCTCAACCTTGCTCAGTTCATCTAGAGCCTCTGATTGAATGCGTCTGAGTTGTTCTAGCATCTGATACAGAGTAGTGATATCCTTGTCTACTACGCCCGGACCTGCCGGGCATGTCTTCACTGCCAGTTTGACGGGACATTGTCAGTCACGGAGGCCAATAGCCTGGCAAAACCAGCAGGGTCCTTAACTGCCATCTCAGCCAGCATCTTGCGGTTGATCTCCACCTTGGACTTCCTTAAGCTCGCTATGAACTCGCTGTACGTAAGCCCTCTAGCTCGCGCGGCCGCGTTAATGCGAGTAATCCACAGTTCCCTGAAGTCGCCTTTCCGCTCACGGCGATGACGGTATGAATAATCCAGCGCATGAAGCATAGACTCATGGGCCGTTCTGTAAAGCTTGTGCCTGGCTGCACGATGTCCCTTAGTCAGGGCAAGCACCTTCTTATGTCGTCTATGAGTAACTTTTCCGCTCCTCGCTCTTGGCAAGATTCCTCCTTTAGCCTCTAGCTCTTATCCTATTTCTGTTCCCTCTCCGGCAGCAGAGTGCGCTACCATCATGAAGGGTAACAACCGGGGAACCAGCCAGTGCATACCGGCCAGTCCACCGATCGGGTGTACAAACGCACTGTGACATGCAACGTAACAACCTCTCGGCTCTCACCCTTCCTTGCTGCTGCTAATCGTAGGGCAGAAGCCTCTTTACCCTTCTCCTGTCCTTAGGGGACACCGGAATCATCTCATCATAGAGACGCTTAGTCCTAGAAGGCTTCTTGCGTCTCAAGTGACTCTTGCCGATCTTGGTACGCATTAGCTTGCCGCTGCCTGTCACCCGAAAGCGACTCTTGGCCCCTTTATGAGTTTTGAGTTTCGGCATCTGTATCTGTCTCCTTAGCTTTTTTCAGAGAGACCGGGGCTAGGACCAAGGCTATACTCCTCTGCTCATTGGACGAACTGCTCACAACGGCTAAGTCCTTTGAAGCCTCAGCTACCTCCCGCAGCACTTTCCATCCCGACTCAGGATATACAACCTCCCGACCTCTGAACCTGAGCAGAAGCTTCACTTTATTCCCCTGCTCCAGTAGTTTCCTCGTGGTTTTGATCTTTGCCTGCAGATCATGTTCCTCTATCTTCGGCCTTAAACGGACCTCCCTGAGCAATCCGACTCTCTGGCTCTTCTTTGCCTTACGCTGCTTCTTGGTCTGCTCGTACTTGTATTTACCGTAATCAAGGAGTCGACATACTGGTGGGGTGGTTGAGGCCACCTGCACCAGGTCGAGTCCACGCTCCTGAGCAGCCTGCAATGCCTTCTGGATAGGAACAACACCAAGCTGTTTACCGTCTTCTCCTATGAGACGGACCTCCCTGGCTCTGATTCTCCTGTTGGTCGGTGCTTCTCTAGCTATACCGTTCTACCTCCCCAATGAGATTCAAGACTTGGCCTCAATTGCTGACCTTATCCGACTCCTTACTGCCGCTACAGACTCCAATCCCATATCCTCGCCAGTCCTCAAGCGAAGCGAGACACTGGATGAGGCCATTTCTTTGTCACCCACTACTAGCATATAAGGTGCCTTCTCCAGTTGAGCCTCCCTTATCTTCATGTTCATTCTCTGGGGACGATCATCAACCCATGCCCTGATACCCTCTTCCCTCAGATCGCTCTCTATCTCATGCGCGTATCCCACATGGCGATCTGCTATCGGAATTATCACTGCCTGCACCGGTGACAACCACACCGGGAAGGCACCACCGTAGTGCTCTGTGAGGCAAGCCAGCAGGCGCTCCATGGCACCCAGAACTACGCGATGTATCATCACCGCAGCGTGTTCCGAGCCATCCTCACCAATATAACAGACACCAAAGCGTTGTGGCAAGTTGAAATCCACCTGGATCGTAGGACCCTGCCACTCATGCCCCAGGGCATCCTTCAGTTTGACGTCGATCTTAGGCCCATAGAAGACGCCTTCGCCAGGATCCACCTCATATGCGAGAGCTAGCCTCTCCAGAGCGCCTCTCAGACGCCCAGTCGCCTCCTCCCACATGGGAATCGTACCGGCATACTTGTCAGGACGCGTCGACAAGAATATGTCGTACTCTTTGAACCCCAGGCTCGACATCATGAACTGCACAAAACTTAGGACTCCCGCCAGTTCGTCCTCTACTTGATCAGGTCTGCAGAAGATATGAGCATCATCCTGAGTGAAACCTCTTACTCTGGCAAGCCCATATAGGACACCAGTTCGTTCATACCTGTACACCGTACCTAGTTCGGCATATCTGAGCGGCAGATTGCGGTAACTCCTCAGTTCGCTCTTGTATATCATAATATGCCCCAAGCAGTTCATGGGCCTAAGCATGTACTGATGTCCCTCGATTTCCATTGGAGAGAACAGGAACTCTCTGTAGAATTCCCAGTGCCCACTGGTTTTCCACAGATCTACCTTGGCAATGTGTGGAGTGTAGACTACATCATAACCTCTCCTTATATGCTCTGCCTTCCAGAAGTCCTCGATGATCTGTCTGATAACCGCGCCCTTGGGATGCCAGCAGATCAGCCCTGGACCAATCTCCTCATGAGTGCTGAAGAGATCCAGTTCTCTGCCCAGCCTCCGGTGATCCCTTCTGGCAGTCTCTGCCTGGCGCCACAAGTACTCGTCAATCTCATCCCGGCTACCGAAGGCCACCCCGTAAATACGCTGCAGCATCGGTCGCTTCTCATCACCACGCCAGTATGCCCCAGCCACGTGAGTAAGCTTGAACTCCTTAACCTCGCCAGTCCTGTCCAAATGAGGACCTCGACACAGATCAGTAAAGGATCCCTGTCTGTAGACCGTCACACTAGCATCGGGAATCTCGTCGATAAGCTCCAGCTTGTAAGGCTGATCAGCGAACAGACGACGGGCTTCGTCCTTCCCCAGTTCCTCCGCAACAAATGGCTCGTTCTTAGCGATGATTTCCCGCATCTTGCCCTCGATCAAAGGCAGGTCATCCGGCGTTAACGCACGCGACAGCTCAAAGTCGTAGTAGAAGCCACTCTCAATCGTCGGTCCGATGCCGAACTTCGCCTCGGGGAATAGGCACAGTACCGCCTCAGCCATGATATGAGCGGCGGAGTGGTTCATACGTTCTGCTTTCTGGTCGGTTTCGTTCATCTCAATATCTAGTTCGCTAAACTCAGCTACAATCACGTATGCTGTAATCAAAAAATGGGCAGTACTGGATTTGAACCAGTGACCTCTGCGATGTCAACGCAGCGCTCTAACCACTGAGCTAACCGCCCGTTCGGCGATTGTAGCAAACCTATCTGAAGAGGGCAAACACCCAGCAGTATAGTAAGACTACACGTGTGCTTATCATCGGGTGACTCGGGAAATGGCCGTCTGCAAAATGGCGGACCTTGACCGGACTACTCCCTACCTCGCAGCCTCACACCGCTGGTGACATTGATCTGTACGGTCTGCCCACAGTGCGGGCAACTCACTTCCATAACGAGAGGTCTACCCATCACTCTCTCCACAAGTGAGGTTACTATGGAATCCATGTTGTCTAGCCTCTCGTCCAACATGTCCAGGCGTCTGATCACCTGACTCACATTCAGATCCTGGTTGACCTGTTTGACGGAATCCGCTCTATCCTTCGGAACCAACTTACAGACTCTTCTCTACAACGCCCAGCGATTCTAGCTCGGTCTTGTCCTCTTTCATCAGCGTATCTATTTGCTCAGCGATTGTACGTTCCAAATACTTACGGAAGGCATCTCGGGCAGCCGGCGATGACCTCACCGCCTCCTTCACCCTCTGCCACTCATCTGCGATTACTTCATTCATCTGCTCAACACTTATTGGCTGCTTGCCCTGCCACAACTCTTCTATCCTATCCAGAACCCTGCTGGTCATCGCCCTCCTGATGCGATCAAAAGAGAGTATCTCCTCAGCAGAATATGGTTGCCCTGCCTTCTTTTCAGTCATCGTTTTCCACCTCCGATCATATTTGTTTGACTTACTATCATACGTGCAGCAGCACGACTTGTCAAGGTACTGCACTCGTCGGCATCAGCATTGACCTGTTCGTCATGTTGATTTCCCGACCGGACAAAGTGTATCATGATTTCTAGGAAAGGAGGTGTCCCGAAGGTGTCCGAAGCAGAGATAGGCAAGGTGACGGATTTCTTCGCCAAGCCCGTGGTAGCCGGCATAGAGCTTACCGACACGCTGAGAATAGGTGACAAGCTCCACATCAAGGGCAGCTCCACGGACATGGAACTAGCTGTCAAATCCATGCAGATCGACCGCGTCAGCGTAACAGAGGCAAAGCCCGGTGACCTGGTAGGTATAGAAGTGCCCGACAGGGTCAGGCGCGGTGATAGAGTCTACAAGATTACTGAAGGGCCTTAAGCAAGTTCGCCATCTCAATTGCGTTCACTGCAGCAGCGAATCCTCTATTGCCTTCCTTAGCCCCCGCTCTCTGAATTGCCTGCTCGAGATTGTCCGCGGTGATGATTCCCTGCAACACCGGCAGGCCACTATCCAGACTCACTTTGCTAATCCCTCTGTTCACCTCTGATGCAACGTACTCAGAGTGCGGAGTGCCGCCGCGTATCACTGCCCCAAGGCAGACAACAGCATCATACTTAGTGCTCTGCGCCAGTCGCTTGGCCATAAGAGGAATCTCCAGACAGCCCGGAGTCAACACTACGTCGATGTCGTCCTCATTGACGCCGTGACGCAGGAGGGCGTCTCTTGCTCCCTCCAGCAGCTTCATGGTTATCAAGTCATTGAATCGAGAAACAACCACGGCAAACTTCAGCCCCTTTCCTATCAGGTCACCTTCGTAGCGATTAGCCATTACTTGCCCTCCTCTATTCCCAGGATATGCCCCAACTTGGTCTGTTTGGTCTGTAGATATCTGATGTTATGAGGGTTACATGGGGCTATGAGCGGAACAGTCTCGACAATGCTGATTCCATAGCTCTCCAGCCCTATCACCTTCTTTGGATTATTGGTCAGCAGCCGAATATTATGCAAACCTAAGTCGGCCAGAATCTGCGCGCCCACTCCGTAATCTCTCAAATCAGGAGGAAAACCCAGTGCTATGTTGGCCTCAACAGTATCCATACCTTGATCCTGAAGAGCGTAAGCACAAAGCTTATTGTGAAAGCCTACGCCCCTCCCCTCCTGTCTCATATAGACGAAGACACCACGGTCTTCTTCAGCTATGCTCTTCAATGCCATATCGATTTGCGCCCCGCAATCGCACCTCAAGCTGCCGAAGACATCCCCTGTTAGACACTCACTGTGCACCCTCACCAGTACCGACTCATCACTGGATAAGGTGCCTTTAACCAGCGCGATGTGTTCGGCGGAATCAACGGCACTTTTGTAGGCCACGCCTGTGAATTCCCCATACCTGGTGGGAAGCCTGGCCTCTGTTACCCTCTGCACAAGCTTCTCATGACGAATACGGTAGGCAATGAGGTCAGCGATGGCCACGATTTTCAGATTGAACTTCCGCGCAATTGCCTCCAACTGGGGCATCCGGGCCATGGTGCCGTCTTCATTCATAATTTCGCAGCAGACGCCAGCCGGGTAAAGCCCCGCCAGCCGTGCCAGATCAACCGTTGCCTCGGTCTGTCCCGCCCTGACCAGCACGCCGCCATCTCTCGCCCGCAGGGGGAACATGTGTCCCGGCATGACGATGTCCTCCGGCCGGGTAGCGCAGTCGACGAGGGCATGTACCGTGGTGGCCCGGTCCGCGGCTGAGATACCGGTGCTGGTGCCGTGCTTGGCCTCGACCGATACGGTGAAGGCAGTGGTGAACTTGGAAGTATTGTTGCTGGCCATCATGGGTATTTTGAGGTCGTCCAGCCTCTCGCCAGTGATGGGCATGCAGATAAGGCCGCGGCCGTGTACGGCCATGAAGTTGATGGCCTCAGCGGTGACCTTCTCCGCTGCCATAACGAAATCGCCTTCATTCTCCCGGTCCTCGTCATCAACGACGATGACAAACTTACCTGCTCTTATGTCGTCGATTGCCTGAGAAATGCTAGCCAGCATCTGTCTCCTCTGTGAAGCCGTATTCTCTGAGCAACTCGAGGCTCAGATTCTGCCTTCTTCTCTCAGTAAGCCCTTCCACGTACTTAGCTATGATGTCCGTCTCAAGATTCACCGTGTCTCCGGGCCTTTTCATCCCCAGAGTAGTCTTCTGAATGGTGTAAGCGACAAGAGACACAACGAATGAGGCCGCATCAAAGGATGCCACGGTCAGACTAACACCATCAACAGCAATGGAGCCTTTATCTGCAATGTAAGGCATCAGTCTTGCAGGCGCCGAAATCCTCATCACTCGGCCGTCTTCTTCGCCGCTAATATCCATTACTCCTCCCATATCGTCTACGTGACCCAGAACCATATGACCACCCAGGCGTTCTCCCAGTGCCAGTGCTCTCTCCAGGTTGACCCGGTCGCCATAGCGAAGCCCACCGAGATTGGTACAACGTAGCGTCTCAGGCATAATATTAGCACTGAAACGGCTCTTTTCCAAGGATACGATGGTCAGGCACACGCCATTGATCGACATGCTATCCCCCACTATTGTGCCCTCAAGCACCTTAGCGGCCTCGACGGTCAGGCGATCGCTGCCCGTTTCTACTACTAGCCCAATCTCTTCAACAATCCCTGTAAACATGCCCTCACACCCACCGAATTCTGTGCATCCTGAGCTAATCAGTGCTTTACATATCCACTGACCAGCACATCCTCGCCGAAAGTCTTTATCTCAACCCGGCTTAGCCGTAAAGCCCGAGCCATATTGTCAACGCCGTCTCCTGCCACGCTAATCGCATCTCTCCCGCCTATGATTACCGGTGATATGAAGACCAGTACCTTATCTACCAGGTTGTCATCGAAAAGCGACCCGAGAAGATCACCACCCCCCTCAGCTAGAACAGTGACGACCTCTCGCTTCCCCAACAGTTTCAACAGTTCCACCATATCGACAGCACCTTCCCTACCCGGCAGCTCCAGCACCTCGGCACCAGCCTCTAAGAATCCGTTCTTCTTGGCAGGATCCAGGGGTGTCCCTACAGCAAGCAATACCCCTCCCGGTGGCTCAAAGACATGAGCACTGGGTGGCACTCTTCCTTTGCTGTCAACGACGAGGCGCAGAGGCTGCATCTTGCCTGCACCTCCTCTGCCACCGCAACCTCTAGCGGTAAGATGAGGATCATCGGCAAGAATCGTATTAGCTCCTACCATTACGGCGTCCGCAGTATAGCGCAGGCCATGGGCATACTTCCTTGCCTCATCCCTTGTTATCCACTTCGAGTCACCAGCCTTGGTAGCGATCTTGCCGTCAAGGCTCATGGCGAACTTGGCCATGACAAACGGCAGACCGGTAGTGATGTGTTTAACGTAAGCCTCGTTTATATCATAAGCTTCCTGCTGAAACATTCCCACATGGGTCTTGATACCAGCATCATTGAGCTTGCCTGCCCCCTGTCCCGAAACCACCGGATTGGGATCCAGCAACGCCATATAGACTTCCGAGATGCCAGCACTGACTATGGCCTCTGTACAAGGAGGAGTACGACCATGATGGGAACAGGGCTCCAGCGTAACGTACATTGAAGCCCCACACGCCTGCTCACCAGCCTGACGGAGAGCCATAACCTCAGCGTGCTCAGAGCCAGCCGGCTGAGTGTATCCCATGCCTACAGGAACCCCGTCTTTGACAACCACCGCCCCGACGGCCGGATTAGGGCTGGTGAACCCCATGGCCAATCTAGCCAGGGACAGGGCGCATTCCATATGGTGTTCTAGGGGCATCAGCATCTACTCTTCCAGGCTAGCGGACCTGACTCTCGGGCCTGGGCATTGACCCTGACAACTATTCCTCAAGCAGAAACACATAACCTCAGTGAACAGAGAAGCCACTCTCACAGGGGTTGAACCTTATTGTAACAACAGCTCACGTGAAGTGCAAAACGAGACACGCGAATGGAGATGTGACTTCTTGTCATGTATAATTCATCTCTGCTATATGAACAGGAGCTTTGAGATAATAGATCATACTGCCGATGTTGGGGTTGTCGCCTACGGGGCCAGTATCGAAGAGCTGTTCACCAACGCTGCTCTGGCTGTATTCAGCCTGATTACTGAACCGGAAAGCGTGGGAGATAGCGTGCGCCTTGATGTGGCGGTGAAAAGCGAGAGCAGAGATGGCCTACTGGTTGACTGGCTCAACGAGCTCATCTACCTATTCGATGTAAAACACGTTCTGTTCAGCCGTTTCGACATCGAGAGCTTGACCGAGACTGACATCAGAGCCATTTGTTACGGCGAGAGCTTCGACCCTATGAAGCACAAGATAAAGGCAGGAGTAAAGGCAGCCACATATCACATGCTGCAGTTCACCGAAGAAGATGAAGGCTACAGAGCACAGATAATTCTCGACGTTTAGGAGTATAAGAAATGGCACCATGGCAAGGTAAACTGGTTAGGGTGGATGATTATCGCTGGAAGATTCCCCAGGATTACAAGGAGGGCATGAGGGTCCCCGGACTGATCTACGCCAGCGAGGAAATGGTGAAGTCCATTTGCGAGGAGCAGACACCTGAACAGGTTGCCAATGTAGCGTTTATGCCCGGTATCGTAGGGCACTCGCTCGCCATGCCGGACATTCACTGGGGTTACGGCTTCCCCATAGGTGGAGTAGCGGCAATGGACGTCAAGGACGGCGTGGTCTCGCCCGGCGGAGTGGGTTACGACATTAACTGCGGCGTGAGATTGCTGCGTACCGACCTCAGAGAACCAGATGTGCGACCCAGAATAGCTAATCTCGTCGATGTGCTATTCCGCGATGTCCCGTCAGGACTGGGCTCGGAGGGGAAGATCAGAGTAGGGCAGAAGGAGATGAAGGAGTTGGTGGTTGAGGGGGCCGGTTGGGCAGTGAGGCGTGGCCTGGGTTATGACGAAGATCTATCTGTCACCGAGGAGAACGGATGCCTGGGCGGCGCCGACCCAAGCAAGATAAGTGACAGGGCAGCCAAGAGAGGCATGTCTCAAGCAGGCACTCTGGGATCGGGGAATCATTTCCTGGAGATCCAGGTCGTAAAGGAGATATACGACTCTGACGCAGCCAGCGTTATGGGCATCGAAGAGATAGGTCAAATACTAATCCTCATTCACACGGGTTCTCGCGGCCTCGGCCACCAGGTGTGTACTGATCATCTGCGCATCATGGAGAAGGCAGTATCTAAGTACGGTCTGAAGCTCCCCGACCGGCAGCTAGCCTGTGCACCGGTGGAATCATCCGAGGGACAAGACTATCTGGCAGCCATGGCATGTGCTGCCAACTATGCATGGGCAAACAGGCAATGCATCGCCCACTGGATTAGAGAAGGGTTTTCCAGGGTTTTCGGGAAGAGCCCAGAGAAGCTAGGCATGCGACAGGTTTATGATGTTGCCCATAACATAGCCAAGATAGAGGAGCATTCGATAGCTGGTCGAAGAGTCAAGGTCTGTGTCCACCGCAAAGGAGCCACCAGAGCATTTCCGGCAGGCCACAAGGACACTCCCCGGCGCTACAGGGAGATAGGGCAACCCGTGCTGGTTCCTGGAGATATGGGACGTTGTTCGTTCGTTGCCGTGGGGACTGAGCAAGCCATGGCTGAGACATTCGGCTCCACCTGTCATGGCGCCGGACGAGTGCTGAGTCGGGGGGCGGCTAAGCGCACCATCAAGGGTGGAGACGTGGTTCGAGAGTTGGAGAGTAGAGGCATTACTGTCAAGGCAGAGAGCATGCCTTCACTGGCCGAAGAGGCATCGCAAGCTTACAAGGACGTTACCCAGATCATAGACGTAGTTCACAGTGCTGGTATTTCCCGGAAGATAGCCATGGCTACTCCCATGGGCATTATCAAGGGCTAACCGTTGCTCGCAGGTGTCGATCTTACAAGAGTACTGCTATCGATCTCTGTCCACACATCTCTGCATCCGAGCGCCTAGCCCCAGAGTCAGTCTCATCCTCTCTGTATCACGGTTGACTGCTAACGAGGAAAGCTATAGAATGGCCGGACACCATAGTCGGGAAACCACAAAAAATATGAAGCTCGTTGAACAGATGCTTAAGGGCGAAGACCTGGCCCTTTCCCGCCTCATCAGCCTTGCAGAAAACGACAGCCCCCAGCTACCCGAGATCATGAAGCTTATCAGTCCCCACCTTGGTAAGGCTCATCGCATAGGAATAACAGGCCCTCCGGGAGCTGGAAAGAGTACCCTGGCGGACAAGCTGACAGGGCTGATGAGGAAACAGGGGCTGACGATCGGAATCGTCGCGGTGGATCCCTCAAGTCCGTTCACCGGAGGATCGGTGTTAGGTGACCGCATCAGGATGCAGCAACACTACCTCGATGAGGGCGTCTTCATACGCAGTATGGCGACCCGCGGCAGTATGGGCGGACTTTCGCATACTGCCGGCTCTGTAATCAAGCTGCTCGACGCCGCCGGCAAAGACATCGTGATGGTAGAGACGATAGGAGTTGGACAAGGCGAAGTAGATATCATGCAAAAGGTAGACACGGTAGTCGTCATACAGTGTCCGGAATCCGGGGATGTCATACAGACCATGAAAGCAGGATTGTTTGAAATCGCTGACATATTCGTCGTCAACAAGGCCGATCATCCGGACGCAGACAAACTAGTGCGCGATATACAAGGCATGATCCAGCTTCGTGAGCCGGATTGGTGGGATATACCCGTTGTAACTACCGAAGCAGTCAACGACGTCAACATAGACGAACTCTATGAACTCATCAAGGCGCATCAGCGGGCACTTGGTGAAACCGACCAGCTTTCACAGCGCCGCCAACAGCAACGTAGATTCGAGTTCATCGAAGCAGTAGAACACAGACTAACTTGTAGGCTGCTTAAGGCTATCGAGCAAGACAAGCAGTTGAGCGGTTATCTCGAAAAGGTGGAGAGAGGAGAACTGGACTCCTACTCCGCAGCCGCCGAAATCATCCAGTCAGGAAGCCTCCTGGCCGATTTGTTACGCCAGTAACCGCCTTAATGGATCCTAATGGCCAATATCTATGATGTCGCGATAATCGGTGCCGGTCCTGCAGGTATATTCGCTAGCCTCGAACTATCCGACGCAGGGTTAAACGTTCTGCTACTGGACAAGGGAAGGGAGATCGCTGCTCGTGTCTGTCCCCTACAACAGGGAGGCAAGTGCTGCGTGCTCTGCTCCCCGTGCCACCTGGTAAGCGGTTTTGGAGGTGCCGGCGCCTTCAGTGACGGCAAATTGACCCTGTCCTCCAGAGTGGGCGGACATCTTGAGGAGTTGGTCGGCCTTGAACGATCGAGAGAACTCATAGATTATGTCGACTCAGTCTACCTCAGATTCGGCGCTCCGCGTAAGGTATACGGAGTTGGACGGAACATATCCTCACTCGAGAAGCAAGCTTCATCGGCAGGACTCACTCTAACCCCCGTCAAGCTACGCCACCTGGGAACGGAGCTTTGCCATGAATCATTGAAGGCTATGCAGAGCTACCTGTCATCCAGAGCCGAGATCAGATTGAGGACCGCAATCGAAAGCATTGAAGTCTGCCACAATGGCCAGAAGGCCATCGAAACCAGCAGCGGTGAGCGGTTCATGTGCAGGTACTTGATCCTGGCCCCGGGCAGAGAAGGGGCAGAATGGCTATGCAACGAGGCCCTCAGGCTAGGACTAACCCTGTCTTCCAACCCCGTAGATGTCGGGTGCCGGGTGGAAGTGCCCATGAGCACCATGAAGAAGCTAACGTCTAGACTGTACGAATCAAAGCTAGAGTTCTACTCGAATAGCTTCAACGACCGGGTTCGCACATTCTGCATGTGCCCCGGAGGAGAGGTGATAATGGAGTCTACAGGCGGTGCCGACCCTGTAATCACGGTAAACGGCATTGGATACACCCAACCCCGAACAGAGAACACTAACTTTGCTGTCCTGGTTAGTACAACCTTTACCGAGCCTTTTCATCAACCCATCGCCTACGGCAAGTATCTGGCAAGACTGGCCAATATCCTCAGCGGCGGCGTCCTGGTGCAAAGACTGGGAGACCTGATGGATGGTCGAAGATCCACACCCGCTCGGCTCGAAGACAGTCCTCTGGCCCCGAGCTTAAAGGCAGCCGTGCCCGGAGATCTCAGTTTTGCCCTCCCCTATCGTTATCTCAAGAGCATAGTGGAGATGCTGCAAGCCATGGACATACTGGTTCCCGGCGTCGCGTCATCACATACGCTGCTATACGGGATAGAGGTCAAGTTCTACTCCAGCCAGTTGAAACTAACTCCCTGTCTTGAGACTGAGATCGAAGGCATCTTCGCCGCCGGGGACGGCGCAGGTGTGAGCCGGGGACTGGTCCAGGCTTCTGCCTCAGGTACAATCATAGCCAGAGAGATACTGCACCGATCGGGCAAGAAGCCTTCTACAATAGTCTTGACCTCTGCCTCCTCGCTTGGTAGACTACCTTAGGAGGTGCGATGAAACTTACTCTCAGCGTTATCAAAGCAGACATAGGTGGCTATGTCGGGCACTCCTCAAGCCACCCGGATGTAATACAGAAGGCCAAGGAAAACCTGACACATGCCCAGGGCCGGGGGTTGCTCACAGACCACCACGTTACGGTCTGCGGGGATGACCTCCAGCTGATCATGACTCATCCGCACGGTGAGGACAATGAGCAGATTCACAGGTTAGCCTGGGACACCTTTGTGGATTGTACCAATGTGGCCAAGAGCCTGAAGCTGCATGGAGCAGGACAGGATCTTCTGGCTGAGGGATTCTCGGGTAATGTCAAGGGCATGGGGCCCGGGACAGCCGAGATGGAGTTCTCGGAGCGAGAAGCTGAAACCATAATCATATTCATGGCAGACAAGACAGCATCAGGGGCATGGAATCTTCCCCTGTATAAGATGTTTGCCGATCCTTTCAACACAATCGGGCTGGTGATTGCCTCCAACATGCACGCCGGTTTCAGATTTGAAGTCCATGACGTCAAGGAGTGCAAGAAGATCACCTTCAACGCTCCTGATGAGATCTACGACATGCTCGTCTTTCTTGGCGCGCCCGGTCGCTATGCAGTAAAAGCAATCTACCATCGGGAGAGCGGTGAAATCGCTGCCTCGTCTTCCACCGATAGACTATGTCTCACGGCAGGGAGATACGTAGGTAAGGACGACCCTGTCTGTATCGTCCGCTCCCAGGGAAAGTTCCCTGCGGTGGGTGAACTGCTCGAACCCTTTGCCTCCCCTCATATAGTACAGGGCTGGATGAGAGGATCGCACCATGGCCCTTTGATGCCGGTAGCTATCCGGGAGAGCAACCCTTGCCGCTTTGACGGCCCACCAAGGGTAGTAGCAGCGGGCTTCCAGATCGCCAACGGCAAGCTTGTCGGCCCCCGCGACCTCTTTGATGACCCGGCTTTCGATGAGGCCCGTCATCAGGCGAACACTATGGCAGACTTCCTGCGCCGAATGGGTCCGTTTGAACCGCACCGCCTACCACTGGAGGAGATGGAATACACGACCATGCCTGAGGTGATGCAGAAGCTGGCACCGAGGTTTGAGGATATCTGATCCTCCCACGTCGGCCATAGGTTAAGGATGCCTGAGCTTCTCCTCGCGACCTCCAACCCGGGCAAGGTCAGTGAATACCGCTTCCTTTTGGATGGCCTGGGCTATCACATAACGACGCTCGCGCAACAGGGAGTAAGAGAAGTCGTCACTGAGTCGGGGAGCAGTTACGAGGAAAACGCCCGACTAAAAGCCACGACCTATGCCGGGCTCAGCCGTCTCACCACTCTCGCTGATGATTCAGGACTGGAGGTGGATGCCCTCGGGGGTCAGCCGGGTGTCCAATCTGCCCGCTTCGCCGGCGAAAGCGCTACCGATGAAGAGAGGGTTGGCCTTCTGCTGGCCAGGCTCAACGACGTTCCATGGGAAGAACGCACAGCCCGATTCATATGCGTCATAGCAATAGCGGCCTCCAAAGGTCACATTGAGATATGCTATGGCGAGTGCCGGGGCATCATCGCCTTTGAGACCGAAGGCAGACACGGCTTCGGGTATGACCCGGTCTTCTACCTTCCTGACTTAGGCAAGACAATGGCTGAACTACCTCCGGAGACGAAGAACAAGATTAGCCACCGCGCCCGAGCGTGTTGCGAGGCTCGACAGTTACTCCAGCAGCTTCACACATAATCTATATTCACCTGCAGGATTAACCAGGGTGGTAGTTCAGGATTCCTTCAGATATTCGACCGGTGCAGGCATACACTATTGACATTCGAGTAATACATAGCTTATCCTAGTAAATAAAGGGAGGTGAACATATGCAAGCATACTGCATGAAGTGCCGCGCCAAGAAGGAAATGAGAGACCCCAAGAGCATAATCATGAAGAACCGAAGGCCGGCCACTCAAGGTGTGTGTCCCACATGCGGGACCAAGATGTTCAGAATAGGAAAAGGCTAGAGACACACTTAACACGACAGGAGCACTGCGAGGCCGGGTATCCTCTCCGTTAGGATACCCGGCCTTCTCATTATCGGCTACGTACGCATTTGAGGCTGTGGATGACTGCTCCTGGACGGTAACCGTATCATCGTCTCAAGTCAGCCTCAGAAGACAGTGTCAATCATGGTGCCCGGATTATTCCCATCGTTATCAAGAACACTATGACACCGGCAATGCTCACACCCAGCAGGGCAGCAGGGAAAGCCTTCCTCCAGTCCATATCGAGCAACCAGGCCAGTGACGTGCCTGTATAGACTCCGGTGATAGGCAGAGGCAAAGCAACCATGAACATCAGCCCCCAGAAGCCATACTTGTCCACCTTGGGCTTGCCTCTTCGCCTGACGCTATAAAGATACCTGTCGAAAAGAGGAATCCGGCATAGGAGCCTATCGTAGAAAAGGCGCAACCCGAAGAAAATGGGGAAGAACATCAGGCCATTGGCGATGACGGCTATGAACAGCGTGAACACGGGGTCCAGCCCCAGAGATATGCCTAACGGTATGCCGCCCCTCAACTCACTGATGGGCAATATGGTTAACAGCAGGGTCAAAACTACATCTCTTGCCATAATGCGCCTCCGGATCGGCGCCGGTTATGAACGCGAAGCATAGTTTAGCACATGTCATCACAAGCAGTGCCTGTTGCCAAGCATCTCACTCCGTGCTATCGTGTACCCCGCGAGGCATGCATATCGGAGCATTACAGGCCCGCAGCATGGGATCAGAGATATCATCGGCCCGGTTCAATACGACATGGTATCGAGGATGGACACAGCCTCGACTGATACTGACAGGCAGCAGATGAGCAGAGCAAAGCTATTCGGCACCAGCGGCATCCGCGGCGTGGTCAACCAGGATTTATCGCCCGACTTCTGCCGTCAAATGGGAATGGCCTTAGGCACTACCCTCCCTCCGTCATCCAGGGTCTGCATAGCCACCGACACCAGAACAAGCAGAGATTTGATAAGAGAAGCAGTCGGATCTGGCTTGCTATCATGTGGCATCGATGTGGTTGATCTCGGCATCTTGCCTACTCCCGCTCTGGCATTACTCACCCGAGAGCTGGGCTTCGCCGCCGGAGTCATGATCACAGCCTCACATAACCCTCCGGAGTTCAACGGCATCAAGCTTTTCACCGGCAACTCCCTCGGGTACAGCCCGGAGGAGGAACGGATAATCGAGAAGGTCTTCCGCCGGGGGCGATTCCGCGAGGGCAACAGAGGGAAGCTGGAACAAGCGCCGGGGATGAAGGAACGCTACCTGTCGTTTCTCAAGGGCAAGCTCTCGCCCGCGGAGTTCAACCGGGGCCTAAGGATTGTTGTGGACCCCGGGAACGGTGCTGCCGCGGGTTTTGCCAGCGACGTCCTTGCCCGGATGGGCCTCGAGGTGATACCCGTGAACGACGAGCCCGACGGCCGTTTCCCGGGCAGGAGTCCAGAACCGAAAGAGGACACGCTGCAGGACACAGTCGCCTTCCTCAGACAACATAATGCCGACCTGGCCGTATGCTTCGATGGCGATGCCGACCGGGTAGTGTTCTGCGATCAAGAAGGCTTCCTCGGTTTCAACGAGTGCATTGCCTTCATCTCAAGGATGGTCATCAAACAAACAGGCAGAACGAAGATCGCAACTACAGTAGAGGCCGGCACGCTTCTCGACCTCGCGGTGAAGGACCTCGGCGGAGAGGTGTCGAGAGGCAGAGTGGGAGATGTCGCTGTCGCGCATCTTGTTCGGGAACTGGATGCCGCCCTGGGAGTGGAAGAGGTAGGAGTGTACATTATCCCCGAAGCGGGCCTCTATCCGGATAGCATCTTCGCATCGCTGATCCTGCTCAGTCAGCTGGGTGATGCAGGCGAAATCAGGGAGTTCTTCCGGAGTGTCCCCAGGCTATACTTTGAGAAGGCCAGGGTTCTCTGTCCTGACGAGTTCAAGGAAACGGTTATGGCCGGGGCAGAGGAGAGGGCTCATCTCATCACCCCCGAAGAGGTGAACACGCTGGACGGCTTGAGGCTGGAGTTTCAGGACTCCTGGATGCTAATCAGGGCCAGCGGGACCGAACCCCTCATCCGCATAATCTCTGAGGCGACATCCCGGAAACAGACCGACCGTCTTATCAATGAAGGCAAAGAACTCATTCAGGGCCTTGTGGAGGCCAGCAGGTGAAAGCGGTGTTTCTCTGCGGCGGCAGCGGCAAGAGGATGTTCCCCATCGCCGAAGACAAGTTCCTGCTTGACTTCCTGGGTAAGCCATTGCTCGAACACCAGATAGAACTAGCCCGCAAGGCGGGCATCGACCACTTTGTCATGATCGGGAATCCTGGCAACATAGACAGAATAGAGCAGATAGCCGCGACAATTACGGGAGCCAGGGTTGACCTTGCCCTGCAAAAGGAATCGCTCGGCATTGCCGACGCATTGAAGAGCGCTCGGAAGTTTCTGAACGGGCAGCTTCTCATAATAAACCCCAATGATGTCTTCTCAGGCTCGGCTTACGATAAGATGCTGTCCGAGGTGAAGGAAGCCGGCGCCTCGGCCTACATGCTCGGTTATCAGGTCGATAGCTACTTCCCCGGAGGCTATCTCGAGGTAGATTCGCAAGGCGAACTGGTACACATCGTGGAGAAGCCCGCTCCCGGAGAGGAACCCAGCGACCTGGTTAACATCCTGGTTCACGGCCACGATGACCCTGAGAAGCTCATGCACCATATAGAGACGGTAAGCACCACCCGGGATGATGTTTATGAGTGCGCTCTGGAGAGCATGTTAAAGGCGGGGCAGAAGATCAAGGTGATCCGCTACCAGGATTTCTGGGCACCGGTCAAGTATCCCTGGCATGTCTTCAGGGTAATGGAGTACTTCCTGGACAATGCTCAAGCTCGTATAGCAGCCTCAGCACGTATCTCTGAGAGCGCGACCGTAGAGGGGAAGGTTATCCTCGATGACAACGTCAGGGTGCTGGAGAACGCAGTAATCCGGGGGCCTGCTTATATCGGAGCCAACTCCATCATCGGTAACAACGCTCTCGTGCGGGACTACAGCCACATCGGCAGTAACTCGGTCATAGGCTACTCTACCGAGGTAAAGCACTCGTACATAGGCGATGACTGCTGGTTCCACTCCAACTATGTGGGCGATTCGGTCATAGATAACGACTGTTCCCTGGGTGCCGGTGCCGTACTGGCCAATTTCCGCCTCGATGAGGATAATATCCGGATAGCGGTTGGCGACAGCCTGTTAGATACGGGCTACGACAAACTGGGGGCAATCTTAGGTCGTGGCTGTCGCATCGGCATAAATGCCAGCCTGATGCCCGGTATCCGCGTCGGCCCCGGATCATTCGTTGGTCCCCACGTATGTCTGAGCAAGGACCTGGGGGCACACAAGCGGGTCTTGCCCGATCTGCCATACACGGTGGCAGACAACGAAACGAGGCTGGATGAAGGGAAGAGAGGAGAACTGCGGGATAAGCTGCCTTGACGGCCGCAGCCGGGTAATAGCCTCACCATGCTATAATGAACTGTGAGCTTAAGGAGCATGTGCTTTACACGATGAGAGTGGACTCTGGAGATAGGGCCATTGTCAGATGCGACCGCCATGCTCGACATTGTGAAAGAGGCCTGATATGTGCGGCATAATCGGATACTGCGGACAGAAGCCCGGGGCCGCGATCGTGATCGAGGCTCTGAAGCGCCTGGAGTATCGCGGCTATGATTCTGCGGGGATTGCCTCGCTCTGCGATGGTAGATTGCTGATAAAGAAGGATGCCGGAAAGCTCGAGGAGGTCGTACACAAACAGGGTCTGGCGGAGCTCCCCGGAAACGTCACGGTGGGTCATACCCGTTGGGCAACCCACGGTGCCGTTACCCAGGCCAATGCCCACCCCCACTCGGACTGCACAGGCAGGATAGCTGTAGTTCATAACGGTATAATCGAGAACAACCAGGAGTTGCGCCGGGAACTGACAGGTCTGGGGCACAGGTTCACATCAGACACCGACACCGAGGTCATCGCCCACCTCCTGGAAGACGAACTCAAGAACGGACGCGCCCTGGAGCAGGTTGTGCTGAGCATAGTCCCCAGACTGGAGGGATCCTACGCCTTTCTCGCGGCGTCACTCGACGACCCGGGGAAGATAGTAGGCACAAGGAAGAACAACCCGCTCGTCGTGGGCATCGACTCTCCGAATTACTATATCAGCAGCGACGCCCTCGCCTTCTCAACCTACACCAATAAGGTGATGACTCTTGATGACAACGAGGTGGTGGTGCTATCGCCGGGCAGGATCGAATTCCTGGATGCGCGGGGGAGCAAGACTGTGAAGCAGGTCAAGCAGCTTGACCACAGCTGGGCTGAGAACAGCAGAGGCATCTACCCGCATTTCATGCTCAAAGAGATAATGGAGCAGGCCGATGTGCTCGGTCAGACCATTCAGCAGGACCAGAAGACCTTCAACAGGATCGCCCTAGATATTCTGAGGGCAAGGCAGGTGATCATCACCGCCTGCGGCAGCTCCCGTTATGCTGCTCTGGTGGGCCGCTATCTCTTCTCAAAGGTAGGCAAGAGGTTCTGCGATGTGGTGATGGCCTCCGAGTTCGGCTACTTTGCCGACTCTGTGGATAAGGGCACAGTCGTTGTTGCTGTATCTCAGAGCGGAGAAACGGCCGACGTAGTCGAGGGAGTAAAGGCAGCCAAAGCGGCTGAGGCTCAGGTCATCTCCATCGTCAACCGTCCCAACTCGATCCTGGCCGACATGAGTGACCATGTCATCTACCTCAACTGCGGTCCTGAAATAGCGGTAGCCGCCACGAAGTCGTTCCTGTCACAGCTTGCCATATTCTACCTGCTGTCCTATGCCATGGTCAGCTCATTCGATGAGGCAGCATCCAGCCTGATAGGGTTGTGCGGTGAGACGACAAGGGTGCTGGACTGGAACAAGAGCGAACTCATCAGGCTGAGCGAGACGCTGAAGGACAGTTCCGACTTCTACTACCTGGCCAGAGGAATCAACTTCGCCATCGCCTCCGAGGGAGCGTTAAAGCTCAAGGAGATCTCCTATATCCATGCCGAGGGGATGCCCGCCGGTGAACTAAAGCACGGAACCCTTGCGCTGATTGAGCCGGGCACGCCGGTAGTGGTCATCTGCCCTGCAGACTATACCTTTTCCGAAACCCTGAGCAACGCAATAGAGGCCAAGTCACGAGGTGCATACATCATCGGTGTTTCCGATAAGGAGAGCGATGTTTATGACTCCTGGATCAGGATTCCCCGGGTTGAGGAACTGCTTTATCCGATGGTGGCAGTGGTACCGCTCCAGCTCCTGGCCTACTATCTGGCTATCAGCCGCGGATGTGATCCGGACAAGCCCCGCAACCTGGCCAAATCGGTAACCGTGAAGTGAGCGAAGCAACCCAACGAACTGCCATCAGAGTGCTGGTAGGCATACCCGCCTTTAATGAGGCCAGGTCAGTCGGCAGCATAGTACTCCAGGCGCGACAATATGCGGAAGAGGTGATTGTGGTTGACGACGGCAGCTCCGATGGCACGGCCCGCATCGCGGAACTGGCCGGGGCCACCGTTATCCGGCACAGGGAGAACAGAGGCAAGGGCGCAGCCATACAGAGCATAATGGCCGAGGCAAGGAAGAGATCCCCGGAAGTCCTAGTTCTCCTGGATGGTGATTCCCAGCATAACCCGGACGAGATCCCGTCCCTTATCAAACCCATTGCCGAAGGATGTGATCTTGTCATCGGTTCACGAGAGGCACAAAAGGAGAGAACTCCCGCCTACAGGAGAATCGGTCAGAGGGTCCTTCTGCGCTCAGGCAGACTCATAGCACGGCATAAAGTCTCCGACACCGAATCGGGGTTCAGGGCACTGTCAGCAAGGGCGATGGATGAGCTCGAACTGAAGGAAAGAGGATTTGCGATTGAATCGGAGATGCTGGCACAGGCCGCGGGCAAGGACTTGAAGATAAGTGAGGTGCCTATCTCGAACATATACACCACAGGAGGCTCGACGCTCAACCCGATAACCCACGGCGTCGGGGTACTCAACCGGATTGTGGTTATGATCTCTCAGAGAAGGCCCCTTTTCTTCTTCGGCATACTCGGGTCTGCTTTGCTGGCTATCGGCCTCATCATCGGACTCAGGGTGATCGAGGTAGCCATGAAGACTGGCGAACTGCTCGTGGGGAGTGCCATGCTGACAGTGATGCTCTCAATGACAGGCATTCTGGCCATCTTCACCGGGATTATTCTCAATGCCTTAAGCAGGAGGGACTAGACTCTTCTGAATGGACATAAACGAGAAAGGCGATGGTTAGGAACGCAGACTGCCGCGCCTGTATACACCTGTATTCGCCTTATCCCCGGTGTCTCCCCGGGCAATGCTGCAGCCTTGCGCTTGCCGTATCAAGGTTGTGTGTTACACAGATATAGCATGACAGTGACCCTAACGCCCATTCCCTCCATCGAAGGCGATCCGGCCATGAGTCGGCCAGTTGATAACCATGTTCGTCGGTATGCCGGCCGCGCCAGCGTACGGTATATCGA
>PWZA01000211.1 GCA_003567655.1 Dehalococcoidia bacterium | reverse complement strand
TGCAGGGGATATCTGAGGGCTCACAGGAGAGGCGCCATAGTAGACTGAATCCGGCTCAGTTTTTCTAGGGTCTGCTTGAGACGTGCGGAATTCTGCAACGGAGTCGGTCTAGCTTGCATGATGCTCGATGTACAGGGCAATGCAGTGTATTAATATGATTGAAACTGGAGGACAAAAATGCCAGACGATATTATCGGCCTTATTCGTGAGAATGTGATTCAGGGCAGGGTAACCAGGGATGATGAAGGCATGGACGAAGGAATGTCCGGACAGCCCGGTGTTACGGAGCTTATTGAGCAGGCTCTTGCTTCCGAACTGGGTATCAAGGATATAGTTGCCAGGGGGCTCTCCGGCGGCATGGATGTCGTGGGGCAGAAATTTGAGGCCGGTGAATATTATATCCCTGATATGTTGGCCTCAGCGGAGGCAGTGGGGGCGGCCATGGATATACTGCAGCCTCGGCTTGCAAAGGGTGGCGTTAAGACCAAGGGAACTGTTCTCGTGGCTACGGTAAAAGACGATCTTCACGATATTGGCAAGAACATAGTATCCATTCTTCTCCGTGGGGCGGGGTACGTTGTCAAAGATCTGGGGAACAATATCGACACTCAGGTCATTGTAGATGCTGTCAGAGAGGAGAAACCGCAGTTTCTCGGCTTGTCGGCGCTGCTGACCAGTACCATGGCAAGGATGGGAGAAGTGATACAGGCGCTTGAGGATAATGGTCTCAGGGATCAGGTCAAGATCATAATCGGGGGAGCGCCTGTCTCAGAGGAGTTCGCCAACAGCATCGGAGCTGATGGGTATGGCGCAGACGGTTTTCAAGCCGTGGCAGTGGTGGAGGATCTCAACTCCGATAGCGAGGGCTAGAACTGGACGAGCTCATTTCAGACCTACTATCTAAAGGAGGAATGCGGTGTCAAGAGAAGGTATACTTGTCGACAGACCCTATGAGAGACTGACCAAGGAGCAGGTGGAGTTGATCCACAACGCTTCCATGGAGATCTTGACCGACCCTGGGCTGATCAGCTTCAACGAAGAGGCGGTCAAAATATTCGACGGTCACGGTGCAGAGGTTGAATCCGTAGCCGGGGATCGTCAAAGCTGGCGGGTGAAGATACCGGAGCAGGTTGTTCTGAAGGCACTGGACACTGCTCCCAAAACCGTGAAACTCGGGGCCCGTAACCCGGACAATACTCTCCTTATGCATGGTGATGAGCCCAGAGTCTATTTGATCACCGGTTCCGAGACCAATATATGGCTGGACGTGGACTTTCCTACCTATGTAAACAAGTCCGACCCTGGTAAGGAGGTGAAGCTGCCTGAGTTCAAGCCCAGACGGGGCACAGTTGAAGACCTATGCCAGTCCGCCCGAGTCTGCGAACACCTGGAGATGGTTGATGGCTTTATCAGGAATGTGAACATCCAGGATCGGGACATAACCGAGCAGAACAAGGACGTCAACAAGTTCTTCGCTTCGCTTAATAACAACACAAAGCACTTCATGAGCGGGTTGACTAGTTTGAGTGAGCTTGACAACGTTGTGAGGATGGCAGAACTAATAGCCGGTGGAAAGGAGGCGCTTGCGGATAATCCGATCATCTCCTTCATAACCTGCCTTGTGAAGAGCCCGCTGCAGTTTGTCGATGACACTACAGACACATTCATTGAACTGTGCCGCCGTGGCCTGCCGGTTGCTGTGTCGTCGTCACCGCAGGCGGGTACCACGGCGCCTATCAAGGAAGCAGGTATTATGGCGCAGATAAATGCCGAGGTGGTGGCAGGTATAACTCTTGGGCAACTGGTGCAGCCGGGTGTCCCGTTACTGTACGGAAGCGTGCCGGTTAGAGCAAGGATGGACACGCTAAGTGATTCTTACGGCGCGATAGAGACCAGCCAGTATAATATCGACTGTGTTCAAATCGCACGTTTCTATGGGATACCCAACTACTCTACTTCAGGAGTTTGTGACCCAAAGATACCCGGACAGCAATCATCAATCGAGAGGTTGTTCTCGGACATCGTGGTCGCCATGTCGGGGCCTCAGTACCTGCACTGTGCCTTCGGGTTGCTGGACTGTAACTCTATCTTCTGCCTGCTCCAAGCGGTACTAGATGACGCTCACTTCAAGATGATTCGATCGTTCCTGCGACAGCCGCGTTTAGAACGATCGGAGATGGAAGCGATGCTGGGCCAGATACGGTCGGTGGTTTCTACGCCGCAGAAGCTGTATATCAATCATATTCGCCCCGTGTTGCGCAGCGGAGAAATATCCGGAATATATCCTTTTGAGGGGAGTGGTGACTCCGACGATGTCTTCGAGCTCGCATACCAGCAGATGCGGGACTTGCTGGCCAGGCCGGTAGAGCATATTGACGAGAAGACAACTGGCAGTATATTCGAGGAGGTCCCTGGCATACTGCCCCGTCTTAACGTATATAAAAGGGAGGAGTAGCATGAGTAAGGACATAATCGCTAACATAAAAGAGAATGTCATTCAGGGCAGGAAGACGAAGGATGACGTGGGTATAGATGACAGTCTTGCCGGAACGCCCGGCGTTGTGGAGCTGATCGAACAGGCTCTTGAGAGCGACGTCTCCCCGCAGGCATTGATCACCGACGGCCTGACCGCTGGTATGGAGGTGGTGGGTGAGAAGTTCTCAGCCAAGGAGTATTTCATTCCCGACATGCTTGCCTCGGCGGAAGCGGTCGGAGCAGCAATGGACATTTTGAAGCCGGTCCTTGAGTCGGCGAATGTGGAGACCAAGGGCAGGTTTGCCATCGCTACGGTGAAGGGTGATATCCACGACATCGGTAAGAACATAGTCGCTATCCTGTTGAAAGGTGCCGGCTATGAGGTGCATGACCTGGGAATAGACGTACCTACGGAGAAGGTGGTTGAGTTCGTGCGGGAAGAGAAACCCGCGTACCTGGGACTATCCGCCCTGCTCACTACCACGATGACTGAGATGGACGTTGTGATCAAGGCTCTCGACGAAAGCAAGCTTCGGAGCAGCGTAAGAGTTCTCATAGGGGGAGCTGCTGTCTCAGATGAGTTTGCCCGGGAGATAGGTGCCGATGCCTATTGTGCCGATGCCTTCTCGGCAGTGAAGGTCCTCGATTCATACCAGCAGAAGAACTGAGGTGCTTTCCCATTCAGCGCGCATAAGTACAGCAAAGGAGTTTTATATGGCAAGCATAGCAGGAATCTTCTCATTGCATGGCTGTGTGTCCGACAGGTGCGGACAGCAGGTTGCCGGTATGCTGGAGCAGATGAGGCATCGCGGTCCGGACAATCTAGCGCTGCGAACCGTGCCTGACCGTCACGGTGCGCTCGGTTCGAACGAAGTCAGTCTTACGTCAGAGCGGACCTGCTGTTCATCGCTTTCACGACCTCCCTTCATCGTTTTCGACGGAGAGTTGTTCAACGAAAGAGCTCCAGGTCAGCATGACGTAGAGCTCTTCAGGGAGTTCTATGAGAAACACGGCAAGAAGTGCTTCTCCATGCTGGACGGAAGCTATGTCTGTGCCGTCGTTGACTCAGGTGAGGTGATCCTGGCACGAGACCAGGTGGGTGCCAGGCCGCTATTCTACGGCTCTGAACACGGGCTGCTGTGCTTTAGCAGTGAAATGAAGGGGCTGATAGGACATATTCGCTTTGATACAAACGAGCTACCGCCCGGTCACATTTACAGTACCGTCGAAGGCCTGAAGCCGTTTGAGCCCTATGTGCCCGACGTGCCTGAGCCGGAGACCATTGAAGATGCAGCCAGGATACTTCGTCAGCTTCTGATAGAGGCGGTGGAGAGAAGAATGCCGGGCGTAAGGGGTGTTTCCTTGAGTGGAGGCATCGACAGCTCTATCGTGGCAGCCATCGCCAAGGAATATGTCCCTGATCTTCATCTGTTCACGGGCACCGTTGACAGTGCACCCGGTCCCGACCTGGAGAATGCTGTACTGATGTCCCAATTTCTCGGTCTTGAGCGTAACCATCATATCTGCCGCATAACCGACTCTGAGATATCCGAGTTGATACCTCGCGCTGTCTGGCACCTCGAGAGCTTCGACGAGGACTGCATATCCGGCATCATCTCCAATTACTGTGTTGCACGGATGGCAAAAGAGTACACGGATGTCGTCCTGGTTGGAGAGGGAGCAGATGAGTTGTTCGGAGGTTACCGCATGGTGCTGAAGAATCCCGCAGTGGTCGATGATGCCCACAGAGAACAGCTTGCCCAGAAGCTACTCGATATCGCCTACAATACGGCTTTGAGGCGTCTTGATAGAGCATGGATGGCGAATTCCCTGGTTTATCGAGCGCCGTTTCTTGATGCCAGTGTCGTCGCCTTAGCCAAGAAGATACCGATGGAGTGGAAGATCTACGGCGAGCGGCAGATAGAGAAGTACGTTCTGCGCGAGGCATTCCGGGACATGCTTCCTGAGAAAATCGCCAACCGCGAGAAACTCAGGTTTGCCATGGGGGTAGGTACAGATGATGTGATGGATATGCTGGTATCGAGCATGATAGACCCTGAAGAGATAAAGGTTCGGCCCAACTCGGCCTACGGCATGCCGTTCTCCACGTTCAAAGAGTTGCTGTATTATGACGAATTCTTGAAGCTGTTTCCGCCTGCGTATGAGAAGCAGACGGTTCGTTGGGACCCCTTCAAGTAAACGGCGGATATGGCGCCATCGTTTCGGCAGTATGTGTGACTGCCTGACAGGAGGATTACCCCAGAGTGTTGTGAATCGGGCTATCTTGGCGCCGGACGGTGGTTGTGATGAGGGTGGGACGTAGGGTGCTGTTTAGCTCGTGCCAGTGCGCAGCAGGAGTTCGTCCTGAAGATGACTTGCAGGGTGCCTATTGTCCATGGCTTTCAGGCTGGGGAGTCACTTGAGGCGCTTGAGACGGCGGAAGCATAGAAGAAGGGAGAACAATCATTTATGTGTGGCATAGCAGGGTGTTTTGGAGTGCAGGATACAAAGACAGTAGACCGCATGCTGGATGCGTTGCCCCATCGTGGGCCGGATGACCGTGGCATTCATGCATTTGGCAATGGCGTTTTTGGTCATACCAGACTCTCCATTGTTGACGTGGCTAAGGGACACCAGCCGATTCTGGCCAACGGTGGCCGGAAAGGAATCATCTGCAATGGCGAGATATATAACTTCAGGAACCTCAGAGAGAGGCTTGTCTTCAAATATCCTTTTACGACCAATTCTGACACTGAAGTCATACTACACCTCTACCAGGAGAAAGGACCCGACTGCGTCGAGGATCTGGATGGGATGTTCGCCTTTGCTCTATTCGACGGTGACGATTTTATGCTGGCTCGAGACCCAATCGGTATAAAGCCCCTCTACTATGGCTATGTCGACGATAAGATGTACTTTGCATCGGAACTGGGGGCTATGACATTAGCCGGAGTGGAGGAAGCTCATGAGTTTCCTGCTGGGTATTATTACACACCCGGATACGGTTTTGTGCAGTACTATGGAATCCCTGAGATTCAAGACCATCTACTGACCGATGTCGAGGAGACCTGCAGGCTGATTCGAGAGGCATTCATTCAGGCAGTCAAGAAGAGGCTTCTAGCAGACAAGGAGATCCACGTAGGCTCCTTCTGCAGCGGAGGTATAGACAGTAGTCTGGTGGCTGCAATAGCAGCTGACGAGATTCCTCATCTACACACCTTTGTGGTAGGTATGAAGGATGAGTCCGGAGAGGAGAGCGATGATCTTAAGGCCTCTCGCATTGCAGCGGAGCACATCGGGTCGACGCATCATGAGTTGATCTTCACCGAAGAAGATTACTACGAGGCATTGCCGCTCGTGATCAAGAAACTGGAAAGCTATGATCCTTCCCTTGTACGCTGTGCCGTTCCCTGCTACTTCACGTGCAAGTTAGCTGCCGATTACGTGACTGTGGTACTCACCGGTGAAGGGGCAGACGAGCTATTTACCGGCTATCACTACATGAAGCATTATCCTATGGATGTGCTCAATAAGGAGGCCAGGCGCTGCATTGGTAATCTGCACAATATCAACCTGCAGCGAGCCGACCGGATGGGAATGTACTTCAGCCTGGAGTTGAGGGTGCCTTTCCTGG
>PWZA01000015.1 GCA_003567655.1 Dehalococcoidia bacterium | reverse complement strand
ATGACCAGGGAGTGCTCGGTGCGGAAACCGCCCATGGCGAAGTCGACGTCTTCTATCTTGTTCTCAACCGCAAGCTTGGTATCCGCGATGCGGCCGGGGTCGAGATCGTATGTCACCACTTCCACCAGCTCGAAAGCGTAGGTCTCGCCACCCACTTCGAACCAGCCGATCTCATCGCTGGCCTGCTGAGCACCGAGCATCATGTGCGTGCCGTGTGCAAACGACATGTCCCCGGCGATCATTACCTTGACAAGGTTATCCACCTCTACGAAATAGGCGGTGACTTCTGCCGGTCCGGCGGGCATCGTGAAAGTGGTCGATGCCGAGTCGGGATTGTCGATGTCGCCCGCGGTTGCCTCCCACCTATCGAACACGAAGTTCGAATCCGCCGCCGGTGTTGCGGCTATGGGTATTTGGGCGCCCTCTGCGAACTCTGAGGTGCCGATAGAGGGGCTTGTCGTGCCACTACCTGCCGGATCAACCGCCATGGTAAGCGTATAAGTGACCACGCCGTTAGTTGGTTCGCAGGCGGGCACCGCCAGTAACCCCATAATCACAAGGGCACTGACAGCCATTAAGAGAAATCTCTTCATTACCTAAACCTCCTTCTTGATCTAACCCGGATTATTCTGCCGCCCGGAGATCGATCGAATGTCGGTCGCCCCGGGTCAACTCAATCTGTGGACTATCTCAATTATACCACCCCCTTTCTGCTTCCGGGCTCATCAACAAATCATGACAGGAATGGACCGGGCAAGCTTCTCATTATTTGTTTCTCCTGAACGTGATGGTAACACACAAATGTTAAAATCCTGTTAAGGTACCGTGGGTCGCGTCACCAGTAGAACCATGACGGTGTCGACGGTCTAGCCTATTGCTACCCTGCATGCTCATCGTTAGCTGACCGCCGCCACATGGCTAAGAGCTGCCTACTGGTGGCTGCGGCTGTGCTCCGTAGGTAGAAGGGGCATCCTGTCTGCGTGGTGAGCAATGTACACCAGCGCTCCCCTGTTGTCAAGCGCTGTGTCCAGCAAATGTGTTATGGGTAGAGCGTGAATGAGGTCTGCCGGATTGCGGGTCGGGCGTTTCTCAATGTTTGCCAGTACCCCGGCTTTCTTGCGCCTCACTGCCACCGGTGTTACAATGGCTGGACAGGAGAAGGTGAGGGGGTCAAGTGAGCGTGAGGGATTCGTGCCATGTCGGTCTGGTTCGCCTGTGTACTGCGGGCAGCCTTCATATTGTTTATGAAGGGATTGCCATTGAATCCGAGCCTGAATCCACATCCAGGGCGAGACCATGGTGAACAGCCCGGAAGAGCCGCGAAAGGAGGTGATACGCCGCTTAGCACGAGGACGATGATTGAGTATAAGAGGTAACACCAAAAGGAGGATAGAGAACAGAATGAGAAGAGTTTCTAGTGTCGCTATCAGTGTATTATTGCTGATAGCATTGGTAGCGGTGCCTGCCTGTACCGAGGACGTGGTGCTCCAGCACGACCTGACCATGCGGGTGAGTCCGGAGGATAGCGGGACGACAAGTCCGGCGATCGGTACGGCGCCGCAGGCGCAGGGCAGCCAGGTTGACATCACTGCCACCGCGGAAGACGGCTGGGAGTTCGTCAACTGGACAGCGATACCGCTGGTCGACTTCGGTGACCCGAATGAGGCATCGACCTCGTTTACGATGCCCGGTTTCGATGTGGAGGTCACGGCCAACTTCGCCGCTCTGCCCCGCTTTGAATTCACAATCGTCAGGGACGCTTTCGGAGTCCCCCACGTCTTCGCGGAGGACAAGAACAGCCTGGCCTTCGGAGCAGGCTATGCCATGGCCCAGGACAGGCTGTGGCAGGCCGATGTCATGCGCAGGACTGCTTCCGGTCGCCTCGCCGAGTTGCTCGGCCCCGACGTACTGGCACAGGATATGGAAATGAGGGCGTTGTGGTACAACCAGGAGGAACTGCTGCAGATCTACAATGACTGGGATACGGGCGCACAGTACGTCCACCTCAAGGACATGATCGAGGCCTACGTAGAGGGCATAAACTATCACATCGACGAGGTACTGGATAGATTCGGCGTGGGTGACGCCACGCTAGTCCCTGCCGAGTATATGGGGTTGGGCCTGGTTGATAAGCTTGAGCACTTCACTGTGGCAGACGTGGTAGCCGTGACGGTGCTGATGGCCTGGCGGTTCGGAGGCACCGGGGGTAACGAGGCGGATTTCCACAAGGCCTTTGTGGATCTTGTCTCTATGCATCCCGAACCGCCTCCCTCGCCAACAGCATGGGCTATCTTTGAGGATCTGTTCCCGCTGAACGACCCGGGAGCGCCGGTAACGATTCCTGATGAGGTCTACGGGGCGGATCCATTGGCCACCACGTTGTTCAACGTGCCGGACGGTATCACGGGCCTTGTCGAGCAATATGAGGAATCCCGTGCCCGTCAGGATGAACTCATGGAATCGTCGGGAGTTCCGGCCAAATTCGGAAGCAACGCCGTTCCCATCAGCGGAGACATCTCGGCTACCGGGAACACTCTTCAACTGGGAGGTCCCCAGATGGGATACTCCGTACCGCAGATCGTATACGAGATAGGCCTGCACGAACAAGGCGAGGGCGATGGCATCAACGCCGTGGGTATGGCTATGCCCTGTGCAGGGCCATTTATCCTGATCGGCGTCAGTGAATACGGGGCCTGGACATCGACCACAGGAGCTTCTGACGTCATGGACATACGCGTGCTGATGCTCAATCCCGAAAATCCAACCCAGTACAAATGGTACACCGATGTTGGAGAGGACGTTTGGGAGTACCTTGACATGGAAGTGCGAACAGAGACATTCTCCGTTCACGGACTTGAAGAGCCGATTATAGAGACATTCTACCGGTCGCACTACGGCCCTATCGTTGCAATGAACGTGACCGAAGGGACTGCATTCACGCTGCACACCCCCTTCTATGAGGACGAAATCGGGGCTGAGCAGGGCTGGCAGCTCTTCCAGGAGGCGACGGACATCGACGAGTTCGAGGCGGCGGTGGAATTGATATGGCCCTCGCACAACTTCTTCTGGTCGGGAGCCGATGGCAGCACAGGCTACTGGCACGCCGGGCGTTTCCCGGTGAAGCCGGAGACTGCCGACCCCAGGTTGCCCATGATGGGCGACGGAACGCAGGAGTGGGTGCGGATAACCGGCGCCGAGGAGATGCCCAGGTCCATCAACCCCGACCAGAACTGGCTCGCCAACTGGAACAACAAGCCGATTGCCGACTGGCCCTACTCCGAGAGCGACTTCCACTGGGGAGAGGGTCACCGCGTGCAGGTGCTGATGGGTGCAATGGCAATGATGGCACCCGGCGCGGACCTGACAACTGCCCATCTCAACCAGCTAAACCAGGTTGGAGGTTACCACCACACCGCCGGCATGAGCTTCGTGGGGAACGTCACGGCTGCCGCGCTAGCCAGTGTTGACCCGGAACTCGAAGCAGCAGGAATGTACCTGCTAGCATGGACCGAGGCAGAGCCTCTCCCTGTCAGTTATGTCGATCTTGAGTCACCATCGTGGCCTGCTGACCCGGATCCGACCTACGATCATCCCGGGCTGACCATATTCGAGGCCTGGTACGATGAGTTCGTACCCATTGTGTTTGATGGAATTCTACCTCCGGACCTGATTTCTAAGGTCAAGGGAAATCCGAGCCTCCTGATCCGCGTGCTGAGGCAGGACGCCAGTCTCAACTATCCTGGATACCCCGATGAGGCAGCACTGAACACAATGATCATTGACGCGCTTCAGGAAGCAATTGACAACCTCACAGCAGTGTATGGTTCGGACATGGACGACTGGTTGACGCCTGTTCGGATGCAGAGCTATACCCAGACGGGAGCGTTGCCCGGAGGCCCGATTCATCCCATGATGAACCGCGGCACGTATAACCATATCGCTGAACTCCGCCCGGCTGCGGATGGGTTCCCGCTGGGGCAGAGCGTCATCCCGCCCGGACAGAGCGGTTTTGTTCCCTACACCGGGTTCCCCAGCCCGCACGCCTACGACCAGGTCCCGCTGTACGCTAGCTGGACATATAAGCCGATGTGGCTGACCCGTGCTGAAGTTGAGGCAGACAAGACCTGGGAGAAAGAATTTGTGGTTGACTAGAACTCTCGCCCTGGAGGGCTAGATCTTATAGCCTGATAGTGCTAGGTGAACTGAGAGCCGGGGCTGCCCAGCCCCGGCTCTCACTATTTCTGGCGGGCGCCTCTAACCATGTTCTGTTCCGGGTACTTGTTCGCAAAGGAGTTTGGAGGTGGACAGGTCGCGCGTCGATGTATGGCAATGACCCTCGGGTATCGGTGTTGACACTGATACTTGTTGGCGATGAGCAGAGAGACGGTTGCAATGATACGTGCTATGCTTGACGCTTTTCCTGACAGTCTGTAACATTCATGCAGAATGGCACGAAAGGAGGTATTCGATGTTAGAGGTGTTCCTGACTGAAGAACGGAAGAGATTTCGAGAAGAGGTGCGCGATCTCGTGAAGAACGTGCCTCGCCAGTTGATACTGGATATGGACGCCGACCAGGTCGAGTTCCCCTACGAGTTCGTGAGGGAAGCCGGTCGGAGGAACCTGCTCGGAATCAGGTTTCCCGTGAAGTACGGCGGTAGGGATCTCAAGTGGGTGGACGAACTCATCGAAGTCGGGGAGGTTAACAAGCTCGGGGTACCCTTTGCCTGCCTGGTCTCTGTAACATCCATCGTCGGAGAGGGCCTGAACGTATTCGGAACCGAAGCACAGAAGGAGAAATACCTGAAACCGCTCATCGCCGGAACAAAGTGGGCCGGCGAGGCGCTGACCGAGCCCAGGGGCGGCTCGGATTTCTTCGGTGCCACCACGGTGGCGCGCAGGAGGGGAGACCACTATTACCTGACCGGGCAGAAGCGGTTCGTCGTCGGCTCCGAGGGCGCCGACTTCTTCCTTGTATTTGCCGTGACAGACCCGGGAGCAGGGCGTGACTCCCTTAGCGCCTTCATCGTCGAGAGGGACATGGGGGTGGAAGTGAAGCATGTGTACGGGCTGATGGGCTGCCGCGGCACTGGTACGGGCAGGCTGGTCTTCCGGGACGTGCCGGTGCCGGCCGAGAACCTGTTGGGGAAGGAAAACGAGGGGGCGAAGATATTCTACAAGCTGATGGTGCCCGAGAGGCTGCTATCCGGAGGAATGGCCGGCTCGAGAGCTATCCTGGAGCTGGCAGCCAGATACGCCAACAAACGAAAAGCCTTCGGCCAGACGATAAGGAACTTCGAGGGCGTTAACTTCAAGATAGCCGACTGTGTCACAAAGATCGATGCGGTGAGCGCGCTGGGATACGCCGTGGCCAAAACCATCGACGATGGGGTAGGGACGGGTGGCTACCAGAGAAGGCTGGTTTCGGAGGTGAAGAAGCTGGCCACCCAGACGACCTGGGAAGTGGTGAACGATGCCATGCAGATCCTGGGCGGAATAGGCTACACCAATGTCTATCCGGTGGAGCGGGCGCTCAGGGAAGCGAGGCTGATCATGATCTGGACCGGTAGCAACGAGATCATGAACCTGATCATCCAGCACGAGTACTACAAAGAGATCATGGCCAGGGGGATAGAGGGCAGGGATATCGAGGCGGATGTCTCTCTTACCGATGAAGAGCTGATCGAGGAGAGGATCTACGAGGCGGAGCCGATACAGGACCAGCCATGAAGGTAAACGGCGGCAGCCATGTCGTTGCGAGGGTCGATGGTAATCGACCCGAAGCAATCCCGGGGGTGTGTGGAGGAGTTGGTCTATGACTGCCCTTGAGGGTATCGAGATACTCGACCTCAGTTACCAGGGGCCGGGGCCTTTCTGTACCTGCGTTCTGAGCGACTTGGGAGCCGCCGTTACAAGGATCACCCCCCCTCTCTCGGCAGGCGCCCGCCAGGCAACGCAGGAGACGGATCAGAGGCAGGCAGCCTACTCGGCATCCAACCGCAACAAGAAGAGCATTATGCTCAACCTGAAGTCGGACGAGGGCCGTCGCATCTTTCATCAGCTTGCGGTGAAGGCAGAGGTCATCGTGGAGGGTTTCCGACCGGGGGTTGT
>PWZA01000114.1 GCA_003567655.1 Dehalococcoidia bacterium | reverse complement strand
TCAGCAATTCGACTAACTGTCTCAGAATCCTGGCGGTAGCGCCCCAGATGATACGCCCTTCATACTCATATGACCAGGTGTCGCCTCTGAAATTGGCCTCGTCCGTCAGAAACGACAGCGGGACCGAGAATATGTCCCTGATCTCCCTGCGGTCGGCCCTGAAATCATAGGGATGAGGTATCAGTCCGACGAAAGGAGAGATAACATAGTTGGTAGTTATGGTGGGAAAGTCATCAAGCTCTCCCAGGACCTCCACGTCCTCGGGTTTCAAATCTATCTCCTCTGCGGTCTCCCTGAGGGCGGTCTCGAGCAGGGTGGCGTCGGAGGGCTCCTGCTTACCCCCGGGAAAGCAGATCTGCCCTTTGTGAAAGTCTACCTCGTCGCTCCTCTCGGTTAGGATGAGATGATACTGCCCCTGCTTGAGGAAGATAGGTATGAGCACGGCTGAAGCCCTCAGACTCTCGCCTCCGATTCTCCTCTTGTTGCGGCCGGCGAGCACTCCTGCGATCTGCTCCCTGAGCATAGACCCATTATATCACCTGTGGATAAGACCTATCTCCGTCCCTGAATACGGAATCTTGTCAGCACAGGCTTTGAGGAGTTATACTTAAAGGTTATGGCTATCAAGCAGGACTACTATGAAGTGCTGGGAGTGCCCCGAGATGCCAGTAATGAGGCAATCAGGAAGGCATTTCGCAAGCTGGCATTTCAGTTTCATCCCGATCGTAATAAGGAGCCCGGAGCGGAGGCCAAGTTCAAGGAGATAAACGCGGCCTACCAGGTTCTTTCCGACCCGGAGAAGCGGAGCAGATATGATCGCTTCGGCAGCGCGGATGCCGATGGGGGCTTCGCCGACTTCGGCTTCGGCGGCCTGGGAGACATCTTTGAGTCCTTCTTCGGTGCTTTCGGAGGTCCGTTTGGTCGCACCGCCCAGCGTGCTCCTCAGAAGGGCGATAGCCTGCAGGCCACCCTCACCCTTTCCTTTGAGGAAGCGGTGTTCGGCTGCCGTAAAGAGGTCGACATACAGCGTATCGAGTCCTGTCCTTCTTGCCGCGGCGTCGGCAGCGAGCGCGGCACGGCGCCCGAGCCCTGTCCCGATTGTCGCGGCGCAGGGCAGGTGAGGAGAGTTCAGCAGACCATCTTCGGGCGCTATGCCACCACAGTCGTCTGCTCTCGCTGTGAAGGCAGGGGAGATGTGATAACCAATCCCTGTTCGCAGTGCCGGGGTCGGGGCAGGCTGAAGGCAAAGAGCCAGATCAAGGTTGATATTCCCGCCGGTGTGGATAACGGGCAGCAACTCCGCATGGACGGAGAAGGGAGTGCCGGCCTGAACGGAGGACCTCCGGGAGACCTCTATATTGCCTTTTCGGTCAAGACGCACAGGTTCTTCCAGAGAGAGGGCGCCGATATTCTTTATGAACTGCCGATCAACTTTGCGCAGGCTGCCCTGGGCGACGAGTTGAAGGTGCCGTCCCTGGACGGCGATCTCAAGCTTAAGATACCGGCGGGGACCGGGAGCGGTGAGACGTTCCGCTTCAAAGGCAAGGGCATTTCCCGTATCGACGGCAGGGGCAAGGGAGATTTGCTGGTTAAAGTTGACATAACAACCCCCCAGAAACTGGACAAGAATCAGCGTCGCCTCTTCGAAGAACTGGCCAGGGTCCTGCCCCGTACGGATCCGCCACAGGATTCATAGCTCAGCGGCAGCAGTGGCTTGCCGCGGACTCTTTGTGCTCCATCAATGCCCTGCTCGGGGGCAAGCCCTCGAAAAGAATGCCGTGTATCATGTTGACGGTGGGTAGATCGAGGCCGTGCTTCCCGGCCAGCTGGCAGGCTGCGGCGGTGGTAGTTACTCCCTCGGCCACGTTTGACATGGAGGCGGAGATGTCGGGCAGAGAGCGCCCTTTGGCCAGTTCGCAGCCGACATAGTGATTGCGGCTCAGGTTGCTGGAGCACGTGGCTATCAGGTCGCCCAGTCCGGCCAGGCCGGAAAAAGTATCCGCGCTGGCTCCCAGCGCTACTCCCAGTGAAACAGCCTCGGTCCAGCCCCGGGCGATGAAGGCTCCCTTGGCATTGTCACCGAGACCCAGCCCGTCTATCATGCCCGCTCCCAGGGCTATTATGTTCTTCAGCGCCCCGCCCAGTTCCACACCGATCACATCATCGCTGGCGGATAACATGAAGCGGGGAGAGTCCATGAGTTCCTGTGCCCTTCGTGCTATGGCCCTATCCTGCGAGGCGACCACCGAAGCGGCAGGCAGACCCCGGGTGATCTCCCTGGCCAGATTGGGACCGGAGAGAACGCAGATTCTTCGTCTCAAGGCAGGGGAGACTTCCTCTGCCATCACCTGTGACATCCTCTTACCGCTGTCTGCTTCCAGACCCTTTGTGGCGCTCATCAGGAGCACGGAGTCGCCGAGGTAGCGGCTGGCCTGCCTGACGTTCTGTCTGAGCTTCTGGGAAGGAACCGCCCAGATGGTCAGTTCAGACCCCTTAAGGGCCTGCACGATGTCGGCGGTGGCAGAATACCCGGGCTTTCCCCGGTTCAGGACGGCGGCCTCATCCTCGGTGCGGGTCCACAGCTTTACCGCCAGTCCTTTATCAGTCAGCAGTGCGCCCAGAGCGTTGCCCCATGAGGTGTTACCTATGACAGTAGCTGCAGGCATGCTCCGCGTCGCTCTCTCACCACAAGCGGCGTTCTGTGCCCTGTCGTAGCCGTCTTATGTTGTCCACGTGTTGATAGGCAATCAGAGCCACGACCGCCGAACAATAGGCCAGATAGATGGGAGGGAAACCGTAGGAGATGGTCAGAGGTATCATCAAGCATAGAGCAGCGGAGGCCCCCAGTATGGAACCGAGGGACATGTGCCGGCTCCTCAGTGCCGCTATGGCCACAATCTGAGCCCCGAAGATACCTACCGGAGGATAGATGGCGAACAAAGTTCCGAAATAGGCTGTAACCCCCCTTCCCCCCTTGAACCTGGCAAAGACGGGCCAGTTGTGCCCCGCTACCGCCGCCATGCCGGCGGCGACCTGGGCAGCGTGCTGCCAGTGAATGGATATGCCCCCCAGGCTCAGGCTCCCGCTGGTGCTGCCTATGATGACGGTGGCTACAATGACTGCCACGGCGGCCTTGGCCACATCGAGACCGATTGTCAGCATGCCGAGCTTGGTCCCCGCTGTCCTCATGACATTGGTGGCGCCCGTCTTGCCGCTTCCCTGTTCCCTTACATCAACGCCGCTCTTCAGCTTGCTTATTATGAGGCCGAAGGGAATGGAACCGAGGAGATATGCGATGGCCACCACAGCGATGAAATGAGCTATCATTGTGTTCTCACCTCCGTCTTGCTATTCATTTTACGGGTATTACGGGCGAAAATCAACTTAAGTGGCACGCCGCGGAAGCCGAACCCCTCGCGTAGCTTGTTCTCCAGGTAGCGATGATAGGAAAAATGCATCAGCCCGGGATCGTTGACCCGCAGAACAAAGGTCGCCGGTTGAGATGCATGCTGATATGCGCGGGCCACCCGTAACCGGCGATGACCTGCGCGCGGAGGCGGATGAGAGTTCACCGCCTCCTTGATCAGGTTGTTGACCTCTGCGTCGGGTATTCGCTTCTGTTTCTCCTGCCATACCTCCCAGGCCTGCGGCAGAATTCTGTTCACACCCTGCCCCGTCTGTGCCGAGATGTAGAGGAAAGGGGTGTAGGGAGCAAACTTGAACCTCCGCTCCGCGGCCCTCTTGAAACCCTGTTGCCGCTCTTCGGGAACGAGGTCCCATTTGTTGAACACCATAATCAGGCCCCTTCCCTCCTCGATAACGTAGCCCGCGATGTGCATGTCCTGGGCTGTGATGAACTCAACGGCATCCGTCAGCAGCAGGGCAACATCGCAGCGGTTGATAGCCTGCAGTGACCGCAGCAGGCTGTAGTAGTCCACTCCCACACCGACCCTTCCCCGGCGCTTGATGCCGGCCGTATCGATAAGCAATATCTCTTTGCCCCGCCACTTGATTGCTGCGTCAAGTGAGTCGCGGGTCGTCCCCGGAGACTCATGTACGATGGCCCTTTCGTCTCCGACCAGCCTGTTCAGCAGAGTGGACTTGCCCACATTGGGCCGCCCGACAATAGCCAGCCTGGCTTCCTGCGACTCGACAGTAGCTGCAGGTTCCGGCGGCAGCGCGGCCAGCACGGCGTCCATCAGGGCAGATATACCTCGATTATGGTGGGCACTGATCGGTACAGGCTGACCAATGCCCAGGCGGTAGAACTCCGGTACCTGCTCTGCCTGCTTGGGCGAATCCACCTTGTTCGCTGCCAGTATGGTGGGCTTGCCGGCCTGACGCAGCCAATCGGCCACTTCCTCGTCAGCGGCGATGGCTCCGTCTATGGAATCTACGAGGAAGATGATGGCATCGGCGCCGGCGATGGCCGCCTCTACCTGGTAGCGGACCTTTTCTTCCAGCGTCGACTGCGGCTCCGCCTGCCAGCCGCCGCTATCGACCACCGTCAGCTCTCTTCCCTGCCAGGAGACGGAAGCGAAAATGCGGTCCCTTGTGGTTCCCGGCAGATCGGCAACCACCGCTATGCGCCTGCCCGCCAGACGATTGAGCAGGGTGGACTTGCCCACGTTGGGTCGCCCGACGATGGCTATAATGTGACGGGTCATATGACTAATCCGCCTGCTGAGGTGCCAGAAGCCTGGCCAGCAGTGCCTTTTGCAGGTGGAGCCTGTTTTCTGCCTGGTCGAAGACCACCGACCGGGCATCGTCCAGCAGTCCGGCAGCTATCTCCTCGCCCGGGTGGGCCGGTAAAGGATGCATGAATATGGCATCCGACCTGGCCGCGTCCAGCAATCTGCCGTCTACCTGGTAGGCGGAAAACGCGAGGCGGCGTTTCTCTGCTTCAACCTCCTGGCCCATGCTGGTCCACACATCCGTGTATATAACGTCGGCACCCCTGGCTGCCTCATAGGGGTCGCTGATTGCCTGAAACCGGCTGCCGCTCTGAGCGGCGAACTCCCTGCCCTGCTTCAGCATCTCCTCGTCGATGCCGTAACCGGGGGGTGAGGCGAGGCGAAAGTCGATGCCCAGAAGACAGGCGGCCAGGAGCAGGCTGTTGGCCACGTTGTTGCCGTCGCCGATGTACGCCAGGGCCAGGCCGGAGAGGCCGCCCTTCTTCTCATGGACGGTCAGAAGGTCGGCCATGGACTGGCAGGGGTGTTCCAGGTCGGAGAGGGCGTTGATCACGGGCACCGGCGAGTGACGGGCCAGGACGCGCAGTGTCTCGTGCGAAAACGTGCGGGCGGTGATGCCGTCCACGTAACGGCTCAGTACTCGGGCCACGTCGGCCACCGGCTCCCGCTTCCCCAGGCCTACCTCCTCCGGCGACATGTATATGCTGTGTCCGCCCAGGTGATGCATGGCCATCTGGAAGCTCACCTTGGTGCGCAGCGAAGGCTTCTCAAAGAGCAGGGCCAGCGTCTTACCGGCCAGGACCGGCGGCGTGCCCTTCCTCTTCATGTCGACTGCCTGTTCTATGAGTTGCTGGGCCTCCTCGCGCTTGAGGTCCGATACAGATAGAAAGTCCTTCTTCATTGTCCTCCTTTCGTGATACTACCCCAGGGTATTACGTTTGTCAATGCGCCTGAAAGCGGCCTGAACCGATCGCGGCGATCGAAGAAACAGAGTATTGATTCCCGATACAGGGCTAACCCGATGCCTTGCTGAAGCGGGCCGGTTGTTCGCGGCGAAGACCGTCCGGCCGGTCCGATCACGTACTGCCCCGGAGCCCGCAGCCGGAGGCTTCTCTAAGCGTATGCGGCGCGCGTCCGCCTGTCCGTTACCAGCAGAACCAGCCTGGCCGCTACCAGCGCCGCCAGGCCCGAGATCAGCAGTGCTTTTCTGACTGGAGGCATGGAAGCCCAGAAACCCCGCCGCGCCGCATCCGCTACCTGGCCGGTGTCGATGCGGGGAACCTGGACCCGCGTTTCACCCGTCTCCGGGTTGCGCTGGTAGAACTTGACCTGGGGGTTCTCGATGGCGGTCTCCTTCTTGTCCTCGTATTCCACCCAGACATGTATGGGCGATATATTCAGCAGATAGGGGATCTCTTTCGCCTCCAGGACCGAAGCCAGGATAAAGGCGCGGGCTTTGCAGTCGCCCC
>PWZA01000073.1 GCA_003567655.1 Dehalococcoidia bacterium | reverse complement strand
CCTACATTCATGACACCCTGGCAACGCATGCCTTCAGTCCGAAAGAAATCTCATAGCCGGGCGTGTAAGAAGCTAATGCCTGAGAAAACAGTCCTGGTACTCGAGGATGGTTCTGTCTTCGCAGGGTCTGCCTTCGGTGCCGAGGCCACCGCCTGTGGTGAGGTGGTTTTCGACACCGGCATGACCGGTTACCAGGAGATGCTCACCGCCCCCTCCCTTGCCGGACAGATCCTGGTCTGCACCTATCCCTTGATCGGCAACTACGGGATCAGCGAGTCAGGTTTCGAGTCGGGACAGGTTCATGCCAGGGGCCTTGCCGTCCGCGAATACTGCTCCCGACCCAGTCACCACCAGAGCACAGGCACGCTGCATCAGTTTCTGCTCGCTCATGGCATTCCGGGCATAAGTGGACTCGATACCCGTGCCCTCACCCGCCATCTGAGATCAGCCGGAGTGATGAAGGGTATTATAGCCCCCGACATGGCCGTTGATCAGGCCTTGATAAGGCTGAAGAGCATCCCCGGCTACGATGTAACCGACTTCGTGCGCCAGGTCAGCGCCAGGAATGCTTACGAATGGCTTTCGGGTGAACCAGGCACTGCCGTCCCGCCTTCCTTGTCACTGCGAGGATCACCGGCGACGAACCTACGGCGCATAGTGGTCATCGACTATGGCGTCAAACACAGTATCCTGCGCATCCTGAGCCGACTGGACTGTCGGACGACCGTAGTACCGTGCACTTCGTCAGTGGATCACGTCCTGTCCCTCAATCCTGACGGCATTGTCCTCTCGCCGGGGCCGAGCAACCCGGAACTCCTTGAGGACATGGCTGAGACGGTGCGGAGACTAATAGGCCGGAAGCCACTGATGGGTATATGCCTGGGCCATCAGCTCATAGGCAGGGCGCTGGGAGCCAAGACGTTCAAGCTCAAGTTCGGCCACCGGGGCGGCAACCATCCCGTGAGGGATCTGGCTACGGGCAGAGTCTATATCACCTCCCAGAACCACGGCTATGCCGTAGATGGAGATGCTCCCGGAGAGGGACTCGAGGCCAGCCACGTCAACCTCAACGACGGCACCGTGGAGGGACTCCGCCACAAGGACCTGCCGGTGCTATCCGTTCAATACCACTGCGAGGCCTCACCCGGCCCGCTGGATAGCACGCATCTGTTCGAGAGGTTCCTCCAGATGGTGAGAAACGACCGGGGAAAAGAGGAGATGTATCCTTGATAAACAAAGTCCTGGTCATCGGGTCGGGGCCTATAGTTATCGGGCAGGCGGCTGAGTTCGACTACTCGGGAACCCAGGCCTGCCGGGCTCTAAGAGAGGAGGGCATCACGACCGTCCTGGTGAACTCAAATCCTGCTACCATCATGACCGATGAGGGTATCGCGGACATCGTCTATATAGAGCCACTCACACTGGATGTCTTGACACGCATAATCGAGAGAGAGAGGCCCGACGGGTTATTGCCCACCCTCGGGGGTCAGACAGGGCTCAACCTTGCCGTAGAACTGGACGCCGCTGGTGAACTTGGCAAGCATGGCGTTCGATGTCTCGGCACACCTATAGAGACGATAAAGCAGGCCGAGGAACGGTCGCTGTTCAGGCAGCTTCTGGTTGATATTGGCGAACCCGTGCCCGCCGGGACAACCGTGAGATCGATCGACGATGCCAGGAAACTGGCAGGCTTTATCGGCCTGCCCCTCATCATCCGCCCATCATACCCCCTGGGCGGCACGGGCGGCGGGATCGCCCGCACGATGGCGGAGCTTGAGGAGATAGTTGCCAGCGGACTGGATTCCAGCATGAGCCACGAGGTCCTCGTCGAGCAATGCATTCTGGGCTGGAAGGAGATCGAATTCGAGGTGATGAGAGATGCTGCCGACAACTGCATCGCCATCTGCTGCATGGAGAACATCGATCCTATGGGCATCCACACCGGCGACAGCATCGTGGTGGCTCCCAACCAGACTCTTAACGACAAGGAGTACCAGATGCTCAGGTCGGCAAGCCTGAAGATCATCAGAGCACTGGGAATCCAGGGTGGATGCAACGTGCAGTTCGCCTTGCCTCCCAGCCCCACGGTTGCGGAGAGATGGGCGCCAGATCTCAAGCGCGCCCCGGGAGGAGACTACTACGTCATTGAGGTCAACCCGCGCGTCAGCCGTAGCTCAGCCCTTGCCAGTAAGGCCACCGGTTATCCGATCGCTCGAGTGGCGGCCAAGATAGCCATAGGAAGGAGACTCGACGAGATACCGAACAGAGTTACGGGCAGGACCCTGGCCTGCTCAGAACCTGTCCTCGACTACTGTGTGGTCAAGATACCGAGATGGCCATTTGACAAGTTCGCCTCAGCCGACCGGGTGATCGGCAGCCAGATGAAGGCCACCGGTGAGGTCATGGCCATTGACAGGTGTTTCGAAGCCGCTCTGCAGAAAGCAGTACGCTCGCTTGAATTCGGGGGACGCTCGCTCCTTTGGGAAGACCCGACGTGGAGCCAAAGAGAATACACCGATTCTCTCCCTCTTCACCCTAACGACCTGCGGCTGTGGGCCGCTATGGCGGCGATGCGAAGGGGAACCTCGCCTGAGGAGGTCTCGCGCACCACCGGCATAGATCCCTGGTTTGTAAACAAGTTCAAGAGCATTATCGATATGGAGAAGAGGCTCCTTTCTGAAGCGTTGCGGCCGGAACTCCTGCGGCAGGCGAAAAGGCTGGGTTTCTCGGATGAGCAGGTTGGCAGTCTGGCCGACAGATCACCTGACCAGGTTACGAGCATCCGCCACGAATTGCAGATTCGACCGGTCTACAAGATGGTCGATACATGTGCTGCCGAGTTCGACGCCGAGACCACCTGCTTCTACAGCACTTATGAGCAGGAGAACGAAGCTTTGCCTGTTCAAAGACCCAAAGCCGTCGTTATCGGCAGCGGGCCGATACGCATCGGACAGGGGATCGAATTCGACTACTGCTGCGTTCATTCGGCCTGGGCACTCCGTCAGGCGGGGATAAAGAGCATTCTAATCAACTCCAACCCGGAGACCGTCTCCACCGATTTCGACACCAGTGATCGCCTTTACTTCGAAGCACTTGATGAGGAAGGAGTTAGGGATGTTCTGGAGAATGAGAGCGACGATGGCTCAGCCCCCGCATCCATCGTGCAACTGGGCGGCCAGACGCCAATCAACCTGGCCGGGTTCCTGGCACGCAACGATCTACCGACATTCGGCTCGGGTGCAGCAGTCATCGATATCGCTGAAGACAGGCGCCGCTTCGAGGATTTCCTCGGCGTAATAAGCATCCCACAGCCGCCGGGAGGCGCGGTGTCTTCCATAGAGGAAGCCCTGCACATAGGAAAGGCCCTCGGCTACCCTGTGCTGGTGCGCCCCAGCTACGTGCTGGGAGGTAGAGCAATGGAGATCGTCCACAATGAAGGCGAACTGATCCGCTACCTGACCACGGCACTGGAGATGAACAGCCGGCATCCGGTGCTTATCGATAAGTATTTGCAGGGAAAGGAAGTTGAGTTAGATGCCATCTGCGACGGAGAGCGAGTGCTCATCCCCGGCGTAATGGAGCATATAGAAAGGGCAGGAGTTCATAGCGGAGATTCTCTGGCAGTCTACCCCGGGCTCACCTTATCTGACGGCGAGGTGAACACAATGGTGGACTACGCCACCAGGATCGGGTTGTCCCTCAAGGCCAGGGGCCTCCTGAACATACAGATGGTGATAGTGCCGCAGGACGGTAAGTCATCCATATACGTGCTCGAGGTGAACCCGCGCGCAAGCCGCACAGTCCCCTTCATATCCAAGATAACAGGAGTACCCATGGTACAGATAGCCACAAAGGTAATGGCCGGCGTCAACCTCAAGGAGCAGGGCTACGCAGGCGGTCTGTGGAAGGAGCGGAAGCTGGTAGGAGTAAAAGCTCCCGTCTTCTCAATGTCGAAACTGACCGGAGCCGATAGCTACCTCGGCCCTGAGATGAAGTCCACCGGCGAGGTCATGGGCATTGACTACCCCTTCGAAGCAGCCCTGGTCAAGGCACTCCTGGCCGCCGGGCTGATGCTGCCTGAGGACGGCAGTCTTCTGCTCAGCATTGCCGACAGGGACAAAACCGAAGCCCTGCCGCTCATCAGGTACCTTCATTCGTTACACTACAGGCTATGCGCCACCGAGGGAACGGCAGCCATGATCGAGGCTATGTCACTACCTGTGAAGATGGTGACGAAGAAGCTGCGTGAGGGACATCCCAATGTTGTCGACGTCATCCATGATGGCTCCGTGAACGGAGTGATCAACACCATCACCGGCGGGCGAGTCCAGTTGCAGGATGGACTGGCTATCAGGCGTGCCGCTGCGGAAAAGGGGGTCCCCTGCTTCACTTCACTGGATACCGTGAAAGTAGTTATAGGAGCACTGGCTAATGGCAGCCGGGTCTTCAACGTGCAGCCACTGAGCGAGTATCTGAGGGGCAGAAAGTAACGGCCGGTATGTAGTATGATAGAGCTGATATGGAACAGACACGGTGCACCATAGTCTCGAATATGCAGGTGGCGCCGGGCACACACCTGATGTGGCTTGAGGCGCCGAATATAGCCCGATCTGCACAGCCGGGCCAGTTCGTGACAGTGCGCTGTGGAGATTTCCCCCTGCGCCGTCCCTTAAGCATACACCAATGCCGGTTAGATCAGGATACGGGCAGGAGCGAGGTTGCGCTTCTGTTCAGGACAACGGGCAGAGGCACACTCTGGCTATCGCAACGCAGCGCCGGCCAGATGGTTGACATCGTCGGCCCCCTGGGCAGAGGATTCAGGATTCGCGAGACGCAGTCAAGCCGGAGGCAGCGCTTCCTGCTGGTGGCCGGAGGAATGGGCATTGCGCCACTGGTCTTCCTGATACAGCACATCCTTGAGCCTCCCCTGGGAGAGGCTTCGCCTCCGCACCGCATAACCCTTCTTCACGGGACGAGCACTGCGGCCCAACTCTACTCCTTTGACCCCGCCCGGAGCATTTACTCTTCAGCGCCCGGTCCTCCTGCTCCACTACCTGCTGAGCCACCCCACGGTTATGGAACACACCGGTCAGTGCCGCAAGGGGTTGACTTTGTTCCTGTGACCGAAGACGGCAGCGAAGGCAAGAAAGGCATGGTCACGGATGTTCTGCCCGAGTTCTTAAGTGGTGCCGACAACATCTATGCCTGCGGCCCGCTGGCCATGTACGAAGCAATGACAGACCTGGTCCGTCATCATGATTCCCGAGGCAGGCCGGACGAAGATTCCGGGCTGGTGAACTGCCAGGTCTCACTGGAAGTCAGGATGGGATGCGGGTTCGGCGCCTGCTACGGCTGCACCATACAGACGAGGAAGGGCCGGAAACAGGTCTGCCACGACGGGCCTGTATTTGATCTCGATGATATCATATGGGAGGAGGTGAAACTATGACGGTCCTGACCGGTGACATCACTCTGCAGTCGAGAGGCGAATGCGACATCATCGACATAACCTCTCAGCTAGCCAGGAACGTGGAGGAATCCGCAGTCCATAGCGGCATAGTGACCCTTTTTGTCATCGGGTCGACAGCGGGAATCACCACCATCGAGTACGAGCCTCATCTGGCCTCCGACTTCAGGAGCATGTGGGAAAGGGTGATCCCCCGGGACATTCCTTACGAGCACAACAAGACATGGGGAGACGGGAACGGACACTCTCACGTACGCGCATCCGTACTCGGCCCTTCGCTGGTCATCCCCTTCTCGAACAAGAAACTGACTCTCGGCACCTGGCAGCAGATAGTCTTCGTAGACTTCGATAATCGCCCCAGGTCCAGGAAGATCGTCACTCAGATACTGGGGGAATGATCCAGATCGGGGCTTATCACACCACTTAGGCGAAGGCCTGTCGCGATCCGAGACCCGGGCACGACAGTCGAATTGCCTCGTTAACTGGCTCAACAGCCAGAACTAGACTCCTTATTATGCGACGCAGAACGTCGATAACAAGTGCAGACAGGATCGTCAATAAGAGCGGTACAGCCTCAGGAATTCGTCCCTTGACAGCCAGACCGCCTTGACCTGCAGGCGTTCACGAGAGGACTTATACCTGCGCTCCCCCCTGATGTTGTAGGACCTCATCAAACTCGTGATGTAGAAATGGGCCAGCCTGGT
>PWZA01000124.1 GCA_003567655.1 Dehalococcoidia bacterium | reverse complement strand
TGCGAGCGCAGCGCGGCAATCCGGTTCCCCGCCCAAGAGATTGCTTCAGCTGACATGGTCAGCCTCGCAAAGACAAGAAGGGGGTGTCATTGCGAGCGTAGCGCGGCAATCTCAGAAGTGCGGGGACCCGCGCAGCCACGAGGTGTCATTGCGAGCGCAGCGCGGCAATCTCTTCACCCGGTATCAATGGCCCCAGTTGCCGTGCCGGCCGCCGTCTCCGGCCTGGCCGCCCGTCCACGTAAGCCCGTACACATCTATCCAGTTGCCGGAAGCGTTCACAAGCCAGCCGTGTTCAGTGCACATGGTGTAACTGCCGGTGAGATCGCCTTCCACGAAGCCGGCAAGAGCGGTTGAGTTTCCCGGATAAGCTCCATACTCGGCATAGTAGGCCAGCGATGCCGTCTTGACGCTTTCAGCCTCGGTGTTGGCTGCGTTGACCCAGCCGAAGGAAAGAAAGGCGCCCATGTTGGGCACCACCACCGCCGCGGTGATCCCCAGGATAGCAACAACTATCAGCAGCTCGATCAGGGTCAGGCCCTTCTGTCCGTTCGAGATTTGTCCCTCGGTCTCACCTGCTAGATGCCTCATCATAGATCGACCTTCCTCTCGTTCAGTCACAGGCGTCACCGGCACATCGACACTGTCCCGTCCCTGATAACAGAGGTGGCCCGCCCTCGTCTTTCAGGGCGAACCACCTCTCTGGCTTTCGAATGGACCCCTGGCAATTCTCGCTAGCTCGCTAACCAGACTTGCCGCGGGTTTGCCGCTCTATCTTATTCTTCTGCGGCTCCCTTAACCCCTTATCCACTTACCTTGACCCGGCTCGGGGCTGTCCCACACAATGCCATCCCACTCTGACTCGAGAGCGTCTACGATGAAGCCATCCGCGTCAAATACGTACCTCGCATTCAGTTCTCCGGCGATGTAAGCTTCATAGCCGGTTCCGTCTCCAAGGGCGGTGGGACTCACACCTACCCACGTGCCCTCCTCCGCGTAGTACGCCAGCGATGCCGTCTTCACGTTCTCAGCCTCGGAGTTGGCGGCGCTCAGTGTCCCCGTTACCATGAAGGCACCGAGGTTGGGGATCACCACCGCGGCGATGATGCCCAGGATGGCGACCACGATGAGGAGTTCGATAAGGGTCAGGCCCTTCTCTCCTCTGTGCATGTTTTTCATCAGCTTATTCATTTTTCCGTTGTGTTACCTCCTGTATTTATTGATATGAAGTTTGTATTCATCTCTTACATTATGTTGCCCGCTCTCACCTCCTTCTCAATGTCAAAATAGCTTTATCTCAGTGCTTCCAGTATAGGGGCGAGTATATTTAACGTCAATCACCCATCAGTAATAGCAGGTAAGTACCACCGCAAACCCTGCCCGCGTGTATACTTGTCTTTGAGCGCCGCCGCAGCCCGGCAGCCGTGGCGCCTTATGCTCTCCCCGTTCCCCCCTCATTGCCAGCGGGGTGTCATTGCGAGCGTAGCGCGGCAATCTGTTATCCGTGGCCTGGAGATTGCTTCGTCGTCCCGACAGGTCGGGACTGCTCGCAAAGACAATGATGAGTGTGTCATTGCGAGCGTAGCGCGGCAATCTGTTGTCCGCGGCCTGGAGATTGCTTCGTCGCCCCGATTGCATCGGGACTGCTCGCAAAGACAATGATGAGTGTGTCATTGCGAGCGTAGCGCGGCAATCCGGTTGTCTGTATACCTGTTACTGCAAGGCCCGATGCAATTGGAGACAAAGGTGAGGGCGACGATGATTAAGGGAAGAGCAAAAGAAGCGGGCTATGTATACGGTGAATAAACAGTCGAGCCGCCAACGCCACCGCAACCCCACCACTCCCTGAACAGATCAATGCCGAGGGAGGGACTCGAACCCACACTCCTTTGAAGGGAAGCGGATTTTAAGTCCGCCGCGTCTACCATTCCGCCACCTCGGCACGTTCCCAATTGTAATCTGCTGCCAACGCCAAGTCAAAGGCCAACCCGGCCCTGTACATCCAGCCATCAACTCCGGTGGGTTCCCTATCTCTCTGAGTGCAGGATATACAGAGGGCAACTGTAATAGCATGGTGGTCTGCACTGTTGTGTCGTTTGACTCACCAGATACCCTTCTGCTAGTCTATCACCACAATGCCTAAGTACATTCTGCCTGTTGAAGTCGAGTCCCTGGAAGAGGGCGGATATCTGGCCAGGAGTCCTGCCTTGCCCGGCTTTCTGGTGCAGGCAGACACTGTCGATGAGTTGCTTCACCTCTCACCCGGAATAGCTCAGGCGTTGATTGAATCGATGCAAGAGAAGGGCGTTCCCCTGCCCCAGGAATTGCATTCGATCAAACCTCCGTTTCGGGCCGACCTCCTTGTGCCGGTATGATCTATCGTGTTCTGGCCACCAAGCTACGCAGATTGGGCTGCGAGTTTGTCCGGCAAGCCCCCGGTTCTCATGAGATTTGGCGGAACCCCAGGAACCAACGGTTTACGACCATTCCTCATAGCAGAGGCAGGGATATTGCGAAGGGAACACTGGCGGCAATCCTGCGTGATCTTGGCCTCACGAGCCGAGACATCAACGGAGTCTAGCTCTGCCCCTCATGCCGACAGCCCCTCCTGTCTCTATCTGTCATCGCCTGATCACGCCGGCGATTCGCTTCCCGTGGGACCACCAGGAGGGGACTAACATGCCGGCGGATGGGCACCATGAGCGGCTTGAAGGCCGTTATGATGAGGTTGAATATCGAACGGTGACAGGTTGGGGTCGAACTAGAAAAGGCGGCGGGCGGATTCGAACCGCCGCATAGGGGTTTTGCAGACCCCCGCCTTAACCTCTTGGCTACACCGCCTCGAAGCTCAGCTAAACTGGAGCGGAAGACGGGATTCGAACCCGCGACCCCTTCCTTGGCAAGGAAGTATTCTACCGCTGAACTACTTCCGCTCTATATAGATTCTACCGTCTTTTCTCTGTTAGGGCAAGTCAATATTGGTGCCGAGGGGGAGACTTGAACTCCCACGGGCTCTCGCCCACCACCCCCTCAAGATGGCGTGTCTGCCTATTCCACCACCTCGGCCAGGTCTAGTCGTCCCTCAGAGAACGGCCGCTCCTCCTGCTCCCCGAGTCCCAGCCACACCAGAAGCCTCTCTTCCATCGCCAGCGCGTGATAAACCACACACCGAGGATGATCAGTATGGCGGGCCAGGTATAGCTCCACACCGAATTTACTATTATGCCAAGCTTGCTCAGGAGGGCGATTATGCCGACCGCGATCAGTATCAGACCGATAACCATCTTCAACGCCTCCTTTCTCCGTAATGGCAGGGGCGGCAGGACTCGAACCCACGACCTGCGGTTTTGGAGACCGCTGCTCTAGCCAACTGAGCTACGCCCCTATAGCCAAAGCCATTATACCAAAAAATACCCCTGGTGCGACTCGAACGCACGACACGCGGTTTAGGAAACCGCTGCTCTATCCTCTGAGCTACAGGGGCACGCCCTTACACCTGCACACACCGCTCCACACATCAGCATCAGGTCCTCCGGCTTTCATATTACCAGAAAGAGGCACTCAGGGCAACGCGGATTCACTTTCACCGCGAAGACTGCTTCAACGTCGTTGCGAGTCCTCCCGATCGTATCGGGACAATCGGGATGTGGCAATCTCATGTCCCGCCGGTGAGATTGCTTCAGCCGACATGGTCAGCTTCGCAAAGACAACCGGGGCTGCCGGGAAAAGCCAGTCATTCAAAAGCCGATGCCTGACATCATTGGGACTTGACAAACTCAATGTCTTGTATTATTCTGAATTAATATAATTAATGTAGCACTTAATAAGGAGGACTCTAATGACAGAACACACTGAAGGACAACCCGGGCAAGACACGACCAGGGAGTACCCCCTGCAGGGGTTCAAGGAGGTCCAGGTATCCAGCGCCATCGAGTTCGACATCACCCGGGCCGCCGATTTCAGCGTCAAGGCTACAGGCGATGAAAAGCTCATCGACCGCCTCAAGATCAAGGTAGAGGACGAGAGGCTGATAGTAGGCCTCGAATCGGGGTTCAGCCAGTTCTCACTAGGCCGTTCCGAAGACACGGCAAAGGTGACAGTTACCATGCCGGAACTGAGAGCGCTTGCCGCATCGGGCGCATCGAGCGGTACCGTTAGGGGTTTCAAGTCGGCCGATGATTTCGAGCTTCAGCTCTCCGGCGCCAGCCACACGAAACTGGATATGGAGACAGGGAAGACCGCAGTAGCCATCTCCGGAGCAGGTGCCCTCAAGGGCCAGCTCAAGGCTCAGGCGACAAGACTCAAGCTTTCAGGAGCCAGCCGCTGCCGCCTGTCGGGTGCCGGCGGAGACCTGGTGCTACACGCCTCCGGCGCCAGCCAGGCCGACCTGTCCGAGTTCAAGACCGCCAATGCCGACGTCGGCCTCAGCGGCGCCAGCCGCGCCGGTGTAAACGTGGACGGAAGGCTCGATGCCGGTCTGTCGGGCGCCTCTGACCTGGAATACACAGGAAATGTCACCCCGGGCAAGACCGGTACCACTGGAGCTTCCAGGCTACACGCCAATAAGCAGTAGCCCGACACATATCGTACCGGCGATATGGCTGACGTAGCATTACCGGAGGGACAGTCCTCATCCTGCAAAGGGTGACGACTGTCTCTCCTCTTCTCCCGGGCGGTCACATCCGACATGTCTTGACTCCAAACAGTGGCCGCGATCAACAGCATATACTTGCTCTATATGGTTGCCGAATATGGAAGCATGTGGTAGCATAGGCTGAGGAGATTTGCATGCGCAGAAAGACGAAGAAGGCCACTTTCAACCTGTCGACCGATATTCTCGCAGCCATGGATGAGGTCTTAGTTCAGGGCTTGACGCCCAGCAAGAACGCTCTTGTAGAGCAGGCATTGGTGAACGAGCTCAGGGAGCTGCACAGGCGGGCCAGGAGACAGTCATGGGAGCAAGGGGCGAAGGATACCCTTCTGCTGAAGGACATTGCAGAAGCCGAGACTGCCTTTCGCACCGCAGATGCTGAGACTGCCCGGCGTATCGGCTGATGCGATCATATCGCTGGGCTATCTTTGAGGCCGACCTTGATCCGGTGGCAGGGGCTGAGCAGAGAGGCACAAGGCCTGTTCTTGTGGTGAGCAACGAGGAGTTCAACCGGGCTATGCCCTATGTCACCGTCCTGCCTCTTACTTCGACGCAGCGCAGGCTCTACCCATCCGAGACTCATCTGCCTGAAAAGAAAGGCGGGCAGCCTATGCCATCGATCGTCATGGCTCATCAGATAAGGACGATTTCAAAACGCCGTCTGGGCAGATTGCTCGGTTACCTGGATGATCCTCAATTTCAGTTCGAGATCCATCAGGCGATCAGAGAGCATCTGGACATGGAATGACCTGTGCGCGGCTATCGATGGAACGGTCGGATCGCATAGTGGAGCTAAGTGGACGATATTAAGAGCTTTTGAACTGCCTTTCAGCTTAGTCTCGTAACAATCCAATAAATTCTTCTCTAGAAAGGCCGGCATCTCTAATCAAAGCCCTTAATAGTCCTCGCCCCAGCTCTTTATGTCTGGGCACTGAGAGCCGACCCTTTGACGGGTGAAGCAAAATCATGTGGCTGCCTTCGGTATGGTCCCAAGCATATCCGATCTTGCGCATGGCTTTAACGAAGTCATCCCCTGATATCACGGGGAGGCGAGCCACTTAGACGGCTACCTCCACCTCTTCTACTCCGGTGATAGAAGGAATTGGCTCGCTGTGCTTGCGCATGCTGGCTGTATACCCCTGAATAGCCTCCCTGATATTCGCGATAGCCTCTTCCTTGGTTCTCCCCTGCGAGTGGCATCCGGGCAAAGCCGGGCAACTGACTACGATGTATCCGTCCTCGTCTTGCTCAAAGGTAATGGCAAACTTCATGAATCGGCTCCCCGCAGCTATAGTACTCTGCAGATCATTATGGCAGATGATCAACCTTTGTGTAAACTGATAAATTAATGAGATAGAGGACAGGTGAACAACTGCTGCGTTCAGACAGTCAGCTAACTTCTGCTAAACTTTTGCAAGTGGTGGAGATAGGGGGATTCGAACCCCCGACCTTCCCGATACAATCGGGACGCTCTCCTCGCTCATGACGAGATCCGCAGCACCTTCTGCATGTATTCATGGCTCTTCCATGACTTGATCT
>PWZA01000106.1 GCA_003567655.1 Dehalococcoidia bacterium | reverse complement strand
GCCTGATCCCTTCATTGCATGCAGCATTTCTCGATCTATCGTGTCAACCCTGCACTCACACTCCCACTTGACATCCAGACCTCGCGCCACGATCTCACTACAGATATCCATAACCCTTTGCCTGTTGATAGTGAATATATCTTCGCGAAAATACACCCCTCTCGCACCGTATTGGCTGACCAGTACTTCAATCTCATCCACTACGTTCCTAGCACTTCTGAACCGATATCTTCTCCCAAATGCAGCGTTGTTGCTGCAGAAGGCACACGAAAAGGGACATCCACGAGAGGTTCCTATGGAGTAGATGGGAGCGGCTGATACATGGCCGCCTCTGTCATACCTATCCACGGGAAACAGATGTCTCGCCGGAAAAGGTAACTCATCAAGATTCTGGATGAATTCTCGCATGGGATTCACAACAATCCGGTCCTTTTCCCTGAAGCTTATACCTTTCACATCTTCGTAAGACTGTCCCCTTTCTATCCGCTCCCAGAGTTCAACAGCCGTTCTCTCCCCTTCTCCGAATACGCCGATGTCGAAACAGCTATACTTCAGTGGGTAAGCTGGCATCGCATTAGAATGAACGCCACCTATTACGACGATGGTGTCCTTGTTGACCTGTTTCACTGAGTCTGCGATTTCTACTGCTAGCTGGAATGCAGGAGTAGCAGCGGTTATCCCCACTATTTCAGGACGCATATCTGAAATGGTCCTTCTCAGGCCAGCAGCATCCAGGCCTTCTGCTCGAACATCAACGACCCTAACATCATGATTCTTTTCCAGAACAGCTGCTATGTACCCCAGACCAAGCGGGAAGTAGTTCTTAGTACCGACTCTGTCTAGGTAGTCTGGCGTATGGGGGTTGATCAGTAACGTCTTCATTGTTCTAGCCTGTACTAGAGTCTATCACCCATATCAGAGTCCATCAACTGACTGGCAAACTGGCTAGCCACCTCCTCTGCTCTCGCCTGGATTCCGTGACGCTAATGCGAATCAACCAGTCAGCACAGGAGATCAGCATTGTGCGGGCAGAATCAACTGTGGCAGGATTCCTCTCTCTGTTGTTAGGCCACTTAGTCCAGTCATAAGACAGCAGAACCCGCTCACGACATCCGGAAAGGTTGAACTCATTCCAGTACCAGAGACCCCTTTCCGCAACTGCCAGTACGCTGCGTTGTCTCCCGACCTCTATGCCCCCGTACACCCCATAGTCGCTGTACGGGATGCCCTCTTCATCAACATACATCGCAAATGCCATCTCAAAACTACTCGCACGCAAGGCTATGCCATCGCCTTCTTCCAGACCTCCATGTCCCTACGTATCCCACCCCCTCTCATCACTCATCACTCCCACTCCCCCTGTCATTGCGAAGGGCGAAGCCCTGTGGCAATCTCGTCTCTCCCCATTCACCATTCACTATTCACTCTCTCAACTCAACAGACTCTATGAACTCAATGAACTCTATCAACTCTACGAACTCAACAAACTCAACGAACTCTATGAACCCTATGAACTCTACGAACTCGCCGAAGGCACTCTTCACTCGCCCCCTGTCATTGCGAAGGGCGAAGCCCTGTGGCAATCTCGTCTCCCTTCCATTCACTATTCACCATTTACTGTTTACCGTTCACTCCGCCCTCTCTTCACTCATGACTCTTGCCTCTTTACCATTAACTATTCACCATTCCCCACAAATGAGTCAAGCTCGATCGCCAGGGTGGTGCCGTCGCCATGATGGACGACGATGCTCCGATAGGGGTTATCCAGATCAACCTCAATGGTCGGAGCCTCTTCGCCCTGGCCTGTGACCGATATCTGGGTCACAAAGACGACGCCGCCTCCACGCTTCTCAAACTCGAGTTGGTGAATCGGAACCAGTTCTAGCTGACGCGGCGACATGAAACCGCGAACCGGCTCATCCTGGCCATAGTAGTGGTTCACACCCAGCGTAGGACGGAGTTGCCGGATCTCACCTCGAACCCCGTTCTCCCCGACGAACCACGAGGCTCCCTCTTTGTCGAACTCGAGGCCATGGGCTGCCGGTGACAGGTTCCATATCTGCTGAATGGAGCGCTCATTTGCCGAGATAGCTTCGTCGATCACAAGGATTGTACTCGGCCTGATGAACACTATCCCTCGCTTCAGTGTGACACCGTCATACATGGTGTGGCTGCCCTGAACGAAGTCGAATGCCTTGTCCAGCCTGTAGGCTGTGATCCGAGCCTTTCCCACATTGGCACTTGCGATGCCATAGCTCTCTCCATCTATCGTCAGCGTGTTGTGTGCCTGTGTCGACTTGACATACGAACGATACTTAGAACTACTAGGTACGGCTACTCCTGGGCCGACAAAGATATCCTCGCCCCGTGAATAGAGAACAAACCCCAGATCATCGGCGTGCTTGTGCGTCACCGAGTGGAAAGTGGACTGGAACATGAGATATGTCGTGTTTGGAAACGGATCAGACTCCTTCCACTCATCGCGAAGTATCGCCACACCCGCATCGGGATAGACCATGCTGCTCGTGGGGGGTCTCACCCCCCTCTTCCCTGCGCTCAGCGAGTACGTCACCCACGGATGGTCATAATGCTTACTTAGCGCGCTATCGTTCGTATCTCCGATCATAGGCAGCCGGCCGTTCGGTTTCACCACATAGCCCATATACTGCTTCATCTCTTCAATAGTCTTGTCACCGTGCTCGAACAACTTCAAGCCCTTTATGTCGAGATATCCGTCGATCTGCAGCGTCAAGCCAAGGAAAAAACGATGATAGGCTGGGGAATGCTCACGGTGCACATTTTCGGCGCTCAGGTCGGCCTCGATACGCTCCCTGACACGGCTGATGCCTGTATCCCTCCATACCCCATCGCAATCTAACTCGGGGAAGGTGAGGGCCAGTTGCGTCAATGCCATGCTCGCCATCAGTCCGTGGTTGTTGGGGTTATAGTTCTTCTCGTCCAGAAGCCACTGTCCATGCTGGCGCAGCATTGCCTGAGCCTTCTGAAAGAACGGGTCCGGCAAACAGTACTCTGAAAGGGACTGATAGGCGCGTAGAAGATGCATCACATTGCGAACCCGGTTAGCTACTGCGTGGTCATACCACGCGAGAGGCGGGGGTGTCCCATTGGCCCGGTGAAAATCGTACCAACTCTCGATGATCTCGGCGGCCCTGTCCACGTAGCGCACATCTCCGCTCACCTCTGCCGCATTCGCCAAATAGCCTACAACCCTCAGGGACTGGAAGTAAAGGTACCATGTCTTGGGCTTGCCACCCACACGCCAATCTATCTCACCGTCATGTTGATAGGGCTCGAATCCGGGCCATACGTGGATCGTCTTGTTAAGAGCCGACTTTGCGTAGGAGAGCTCACGGTCGTTGCTCCGCGATACCCTGGTCATGATGCCGCCGAAGTCCGCGGAGCGGACCCACGCATCGGCTGGTCCGCGGAGGATCGCACCATCCGAATCCCGCTTACTCGCGCTCGGAAGATCTGCCATTGTTATGTCACCAGTGTATTTCCGGACATGGCTGTACTTCGGTCGCAATCCACGGCAGCCTGAACCCGCACACTCCGCGGTCGAACAGATGCCAGGCGTTCTGTGGCCTCCACTCTCATCTTCGCCACTGCCACTTCATACTTGACTCCATGATGTGTAATCCGCGGACTCCCCACTTGGTCTACTTTCCAGACTCCGACTTCATACGCGCCTCGCATAGGCTCCTTGGCACTCCACAACTGCCATCCAGGAGAAGGTCTTCTCCCTTCTGAGTAGAGCGAAGTCTGCGGCCGGGAAGAGACTCAACAGGTCGCTAGCTGTGAATCGTAGCTTGTGCCCCGCCCCTAACGGGTGGGGTTCGGCGTAGGGAACAGTGACTACCAAGAGATCACGCGCCACTCGGCGAAGTTCGTTCAGCGCGGCCACGAACGATCGCCTGTTGAGATGTTCCAGAACCTCCATGCAGGTCACAACATCGAAGCTACCGTCGGAAAAAGGAAGATTGGTAACCGACGCATAGGTTATCTGGTACAAGCGACTCTCGAACAATTTGGTGAAGCTTCGATGTTGCTTCTTATCCAGTCCTACAATATTCTGGAATCTGTCTAACGACATCACAAGATTCAGGAAGGCCCCGTTACCGATCCCTACATCAAGAAGGGATCCGCCCTCTGGAAGGAGAGAGCTTATCCACTCAATCCGTCGCCAATCGTTCTCGCGATACCCGCCCAAGCGACCCTTGTCCATCACAAAACGCTCGGCATATTCCTCCTTTATCATCGCTGTACACGGCTTTAGCGGCACATCGGCCAGTCTGATCTCAGTATACTTCCCACTGATTGCTTCGCCGAATCGTCTAAGATCGTTGTGCTCACGCAAGTCCTGGTTCCCTGTCAAAGTGGAACTGTGTGTGCAAAAGTCCGCGGCTTGCCTCGCCGGCTCTGCTCTTGCGAGTGATGGCGGCATGCCGTTTCTGGCCCCCTGTGGCCCTTCCGGACACTGTTCGGCGACAGGACGCACCGTCGTCATTCTACGACGCCCTCTGGATTCTGTAACACAAAGACGAATCAGTCGATACGGCAGCAGGATAGTGTTGCGGCCGGGACTCACCACTGCCTGGATCAGCATATTTCCCAGCCGGTATGATAAGGAGTTTCTGACCGCCTCTAGCTGGCCCTTGAGCTTACAGCGCTCAGCCTGAAGGTCTGCCAGTCGCTCTTCACTCCCCGACTTCAGACTCATTTTCCTCTCGTGGCCGCCAGTTCACAGCGGAAGCCACGCTCCTTGTCACTACTCGTTGCACAACGGAAGTATCCACATAGATGCCATCGTCCGCCTCCAGCCCTCCATAGCCCGTGGGTCGTGATCTCACTCATCACCCGTCACTCCGTTCTCCGTTCACTATTCACCACCCCCGTCATTGCGAAGGGCGCAGCCCTGTGGCAATCTCATCTCCCTCGATTCACTATTCACCATTCACTGTTCATTGCTGTCTCCTCACTCATCACCCGTGACTCCGCCCTCTCGTTACTCGTTACTCGTCACTCCTTGCTGTTCACCATTCACTGTTTACCATTAACTGTTGCCTCTTCGCTCCTGCCTACCCCGGCATACCTGAAACCCAGTGCTCTTATCCATTCTCGAGAGAGGGCGTTGCGTCCATCAAAGACGATATACGGCTCCTTCATCTGCTCTTTGATAACCGTCCAGTCGGCATCGATGAACTCCTGCCATTCGGTGGCCAGGACAACGACGCAGGCACCGGCGGTGGCCGAGTAGACATCGCTGGCAAACGTTACACCCTGGGGAAGCAGGGGCCTGGCATTGGTCATCGCCGCAGGGTCGTAGACGCGCAGCTTCGCACCCGATTCATGAAGCAGCCAGGCGATATCCAGCGCGGGAGCTTCCCTGATATCATCCGTGTCGGGCTTGAAGGACAGCCCGAGCAGCGCAATCTCCCTGTCGGTGAGTTCACCGACGAGTTTCTTGAGCCTGTGAACCGCGAGCATCCGCTGCCTGGTGTTTACCTCAATCGTTGACTTGAGCAGCCGGAAGTCGTATCCGTGGTTCAGGGCGGCAAAATCAAGTGCCTTGGTATCCTTGGGGAAGCAGGAGCCGCCGTACCCCAGCCCTGCACGCAGGAACTGCGGACCGATGCGCGGGTCCAGCCCGATGCCCTCCGCCACATCATCAACCGAGGCCCCCACCGCCTCGCAGAGATTGGCGATCTCGTTGATGAACGAGATCTTGGTCGCCAGGAAGGCATTGGCGGCGTACTTGATTGTCTCGGCGCTTGTGATATCTGTAACGACGACTGGAGCGTCAATATCGGAGTATAGCTCGCAGACGAGTTCGGCCGCTTCCTTTGTTTCGGCCCCGATCACAACACGGCTCGCCTGATACCAGTCTTCGACCGCATGCCCCTCCCTCAGGAACTCGGGATTGGAGACGTAGGCGATCGCCGTGTCCCCCAGATAACGTCGGACCAGCCTGCTGCCGGTGCCCGGGGGTACGGTGCTCTTCATGACCATGACGACAGGGGCCTCGGAGGCTGACTTCACCTCGTCGACAACCTGGTATATGAACGAGAGGTCGGCGGCCCCGGTCGCCAGGCAGGGCGTGCCCACTGCTACCATCACCACCCCGTCCCCCAGCGGACGCGCTATCGCCGAAGAGAAGGAGAGCCTGCCCGCCGACAGGCCGCGCTGGAG
>PWZA01000060.1 GCA_003567655.1 Dehalococcoidia bacterium | reverse complement strand
TGCTATCACTCAGGCTGCTACTAATATAACATCCTCTGCCGCCCGTATCAACGGGAAGATTTCTAACGATGGCGGCGAGGCTTGTGATGTAAGGTTCAGGTGGAGGGAGAAGGCAACAGAAGGGTGGCATTCGCCTGACGATCATACCACTTCATTCTCTTGGGTCAACCCGCAAAACGCCTATGACGGCAATACTGCGACTTATGCTTCCATAGATGCTGAGGATTTGACCACCCCAGCGATAATTTTCTATCTCCCGGAAGTGATAGCATCTGACAAGGTGAGGTTGTGGCTTGATTGGGAGTGGCTGGGGACTATGTCTGTGCTTGTCCGGGTGTACGACAATGATACATCTGGTTACGTGACTATTTTCACCGGTAATTGGGAGACGGGAGACGCAGGGCAGTGGGTTGAGAAACCTCTCGATGAACAGCGAAACATATCTCGCGTGGTTGTGGGTCCGACTAATATGTCTGGCTATACGCAATGGATTCGGATTCACGAAGTAGAGGCCAATGCTGTTGCCCCAGCGTGGACAACCGTAGCCTGGGATGAGACAGGCTATAACACCAACGACACCTTCTACCACGACCTAACGGGGTTAGACCACAGTACGGAGTATGAGTTTCAGGTTCAGGCTCGTAATACAGCAGGAGAGGGTGCGTGGTCGGCTTCTGAGACGTTCACTACTCTAGCCTTTGTTGAAGGGGCTGCTGTCCTTGAAGGCGTTGGGACACTATCCTGTGCTGGTACGGTAACGTCCGTTCAGGAAGGCTCTGCTACGCTAGAAGGCACGGGGACGCTCACGGTCACGGGGAAGCGTGACAGGACAGGGGCATCTACCTTAGAAGGTGTCGGAACTCTGACCGCAACAGGGGCGGTCGGTGCTACGCTAGAAGGTGCTGCCCAACTTGAGGGGATCGGAACGCTTGCTATCACGGGCAAGTGCGACCGTTCGGGAGCTTCGGCACTCGAGGGTATTGGCACTCTATCGATCTCTGGTAAGCGGGACCGCACATCAACCGTTTCTCTGTCCGGTGTCGGGACACTCACAGCGACAGCAGAAGTAACGGCTACTCTCGAAGGGGCTGCGTCCCTCACTGGTACTGGTACGTTATCAGCCACAGGGAAGGCCGAAAGAACAGGGGCAGTATCACTAGAGGGTACAGGGACACTAACAGCCACCAGCGCGCTAATACTGACCTCAGGGGCGGAATTAATAGGCGTTGGTACTCTCACAGTATCAGGAGAGGTTACTACCTCGCATGAAGGGGCTGCAAGCCTTGACGGTATAGGAACGCTAGTAGTATCTGCCGAGGTTACGACAACACATGAAGGCCAAGCCGTACTAGAGGGTGTCGGGACGCTAACAGGCTCGGCTAGTGTTGAGAGGACGGGAGCAGCGACACTTGAAGGGATAGGGACACTTACTGTCGAGGCTGTTGTCTCAGCATCACATGAGGGGGCAGCGTCATTAACAGGTACGGGTACTCTGACCGCGAGTGCTGTTACCGACCTGGCCGGAGCCGCAGCCTTAGAAGGGACAGGCCAACTAACAGTCTCAGGGAGGGTTACAAGAACCGCCGGAGCCGAGCTTCAGGGTGTTGGAACCTTAACCGCAAACGGAGGTCTGACCTTACCCGCAAGTGCCGAGCTAACAGGCATCGGGACGTTATCAGTCAACGGAGCCTGTGAATACACCGGCGCGGCCAATCTATCAGGAAAGGGAACTTTAACCGTCTCAGCCGAGGTCTCCAGGCCTCACGAGGGCGCGGCAGTCCTAACCGGAACTGGCACGCTAACAACCTCGGCTAGTGTGCAAAGAACGGCCCAAGCAACACTGGAAGGTGTAGGTAGTCTTACTGCAACCGCAGAAGTTACTACTGCATATGAAGGCGAGGCGCAGTTACAGGGTACGGGAACGTTAACCTGTTCAGCGTTTGTTACTAGGCCGGCGGAGGCTAGTCTCTCCGGAACTGGGACTCTGACAGTCAACGCGCACTTGATAATCCCCCTGTCCGGTGAATTCGAGGGCCAGTGTGTCATAGTCTCAGCAGGGGAAGGTGTCATTCAAGGTTCAGGGGATATTCTAGGCGAAGGCGAAATCCTTAGTTCTGGTGATCTGATAATCCCCACAGCGGCAATCTTCGAGGCCGAGGGTAGTGTTCTAAGTAACGCTCACCTTATCATCGACTCAGAGGGCCAGATTGACGGCATCCTTACCATCGACTCGCAAGGTGATATTGTAGCTCCTGGTGTAGAGGGTGAGGCTGAGTTCTCAGGCGAGTTAGTAATCACATCAACCGGAGACGCCTTCTATTGCAAGCCCTTACGGATTCCAGTCTCACGAATAGGAATAAAGCGACTTCCAGTCTCACGAATCCCCTTATGCAGAGAGGTGAAACGATGATAGCTAAAATCAGGCTCTTGATAGGAGACAGGACTGTACCTTACCAGTTTGAAGATGCGGATTTACAGTCCTTTCTCGACGACGAAGGGACGGTCAACCTGGCCTCCGCTAAAGCTCTTGAAGCGTGGGCCGCGGCTTATGCCAAGAATCCCAGCACGGAGAAGATAGGAGACTACTCCTACGGCCAGACCACGACTAAGGATATGCTGGCCCTTGCGAAACAGCTACGAGAAACAGACGCCGAGACTCCCGCAATGACGTGGGCTGAACTGGACTAAATTATGAACCATCTATTCATCAACGAATGCCGGATTCAAAGATACACGCAGGGAGCCAAAGACGGGTATGGCAATCCCACCAAAGCTTGGGCTGCGCATTTGACAGTCGATGGTAGAATCTCCTATCCCAAAGGGAGACAGATATTCAGAGATACTGAGATGGTCAACGTCGACGCTGTTTTGTTTTTGGAGGATATAGACGTGATCGAGCATGACCGCGTGTACGTGGATGACGTTCTGTACGAAATCCTGTTCGTTGCTCAGGTTCAAGATTTGATCGGGAGCCACCATAAGGAACTGACTTTGAAGAGGTTTGAACTATGAAGATCACGATACAAGTCGAGACCAATCTAAAGCTAGACGAGGCCAAAGGGAAGGTGAGGGAAGCTACCCGGATGGGTTTGAGAGATACCATCGTTAATATTCACGGAGACGCGCTAAGAGGCTCCCCTATTAGATTCGGCACGAACAGAAGATCGTTAGCCTCCGAGGTCTCAGGGTTAGGGATGGTGGCCACAGGTGGGGAGGGAAGTTCAGAAAGGATGGTGGACGATTCCAAATTAGAAGCTGCGATCTACTCTTCAAGCGGATACGGAGGTTTTCTCGAAACAGGGACTTATAAGATGCCGGCCAGACCTTACATTTACCCTGCGTTCAACCAGAACAAGGGGAAACTAATCCCGGCGATCAAGGGGCATCTATGATAGATACAAACATGGTGATTCTGAATTATTTACGAACAAGCGGCCTTGAGGCGGCGGTAGGCGGGAGAATCTACTGCCCCAGACTGCCGGAGAAAGCTACGCTACCCGCAATCTCATTCTTCACAAGAGGCGGGAGTGCGTTACCGATCAAAGGTGTTGATGTAAGCCCGTCTATTCAATTCGACTGCTGGGCTGACAATCCTATCGAGGCGCGGGATTTGTACGGTATTTTGTTCGAGTTCTTGCAAGGGACGGGAGGATACTACACAGCCTCAATAGCCGTGACTGTGGGCGCTGATACGGCCTATATCCGAGAGATTCACGAAGAGAGCCACGGTCAGGATATACGAGACATCGACTTGCCCAATCTATACTCAGTAAGGGCGTTTTTCTCAATGCGAATAAAGGGAGGTACATAATGACAGAAGCAACGGCAGCTTACGGAACTGAACTAAGGTGGAACAACGAGGCAATCGCGGAGGTGGTGAACATCGGCGGGCCGAATCTGACATTCGATCAGATCGACTGCACGCACTATCAATCACCAAACCATTTCAAGGAATTCATCACCGGCTTTGGCGATGGCGGGGAGATCACAATGGAATGCACCCTGATTCCCGGGGACACGCTGGGCCAGAGAGCGTTTCTTGACGATGCTAGGGACAAGGAAAGCGGAGACGTGACCCTTCATCTGGGAAACCCGGTGGTTGCGGTATGGGCCTTTGAAGGTGTCGTGATACGGCTGGACTTCACTCAGCCAATGGACAATCGACTTCAGTTCACCGCAACGATCAAGGTTTCTGGTGAGCCCGCGCTGGCGTTTGAAGACTCGGCGGGTATGTCGGCCTTAACTGGGACTGAGCAGAATGGACCAGGCGATCCGTTAACCTTTGTGCCTACATTCCACATTGACACCTTCTCCTATGCGGCCACAGTCGACACCGCCTCAGCGTGGGTAACGGTTACTCCCTTCGCAGCAGGTCACACCATCAGGGGCAGAATTGACAAGGGTACTTGGTTCGACCTGACGCACGACACCGCTTCCGGGCAAATAGCAATCGGCGATGCTAACTCTCAAACCGAGCTTCAGATTCAGTGTTGGGAGCCTGACGAGATAGCAAAGACCTACACGATCTACATCTCCAGACCATAAAGGAGGGACATGAGTATATTCTTAGACAAGGAAAGGGAGCTACGGCTCGACCTGACCGCAATGGAGAAGTTCCACGAGTTGACCGGGGTCAATATAATCACGGATGGATTCACGAAGGAAACCTTGACGCCTAAAAACGTCAAGGCTTTTCTTTGGTGTGGACTCTATCAGAACTCCCCGGACTTAACTCTGGAAGACGTGGGGCATTTGGTCACCCTGGCCAATATAGATGTGGTCTCGGATGCGATTGTCGCCATGACCAAGGAGGGTGAAAGCCCTTTAGCGGAGTCTGGGCCTTCTGCAAGCTCCACACCAACCTCACGGAAAAAGAGTTCTGGGCGTTAAAACCGTCGGAACTGAAGGCTCTGATAGACAAATACAATGAGGAGCAGGATCGTGAAAACGAACTCCTGCGTATTCGGGAATCCAATGCCGATGTGCGGGCTGCCCTTATATGCAGCGTTGTCGCGTCAGCCCTCACCGGCAAACACTACCCGGTGGATACGTTTCTACCTGAGAAAGAGCGACCTCGCCAAACTCCCGAGCAGATGTTAGCACGGGTCAAGCTCTGGAATATGGCTCTAGGGGGCAGGCAAGGAGGCGAAAAATGATAGGTCTGGGCGATGCCTTACTTAAACTAAACGCAGACGACAGTGAACTGAGAAAGAAGCTCGACGGTGTCGAGAAGAGGATGAACCAAGTTGGCAAGGCCATGATGGGTGTGGGTCTTGCTCTAACCGCTGCTCTTGTGGGTGCGACTGTTGCCGCCGCCAAGTTCGGCGACGAGATCGCCAAGATGTCGAAGAGGACAGGCCTGGGAACGGTGGCTTTGTCTGAAATGCGATACATGGCCGAGCTGTCGGGAACTTCGCTTGAGTCTCTTGAGAGTGGCATTAAGCGGATGCAGAGGACTATCATAGACGCCTCTGACGGCCTTTCGACTGCGGTTAGGGCTTTTGACCGATTAGGCATATCCATCGACAATATAATCGACCTATCGCCAGAGGAACAGTTCTATGCCCTGGCCGAGGCAATCTCCGAAATAAGGGACCCTACGTTAAGAGCAGCCGTTGCGCAGGAAATCTTTGGAAGGGCAGGGACGCAACTATTGCCCATGCTGGCAGACGGGGCGGCGGGTATCCAGAAAATGAGGGAAGAGGCCCACGTATTCGGGCGGATCATAGACGAAGAGGCTGCGGCTAAATCCGAGGCGTTCATGGATTCGCTAACCAGGTTGAAGGAATCCTTTGGAAAGGTTACGGATGAGATCGGCCTTGCCTTAATGCCTATTCTGACTGAATTACTAGAGGAAAAGATCATACCCGTCATCACAAAGGTCGTGGACTGGGTTAAGGAAAACGAGGACTTAGTAAGGTCGCTGCTGAAGGTGGGCGCGGTGATTCTCGGGGCTGGAGGTATTATCTATGCCATCTCGAAGGTGATTGCCATTGTCAAATCCCTTACTACGGCATTGGCCGTCATGCACGCTTTCATGGGGCCGAAGGGTTGGGCGATTCTGGCAGCGAGCGCGGGTATAGCGGCTGCGGCGATAGCAGGGATAAAGGCGATGACCCCTGACGAAATGCCAGAATACAGGCGCCCCCTGGAAGAAGGCAAGGAATTACCTGAGCACGGACCAGGACTCCCTCCAGACTGGCCTGATTATCAATGGGGGGGCCGCGTCCCGGGG
>PWZA01000196.1 GCA_003567655.1 Dehalococcoidia bacterium | reverse complement strand
TGCTCGAAGAATCTGCGACTCCTCCCGTCATCATAATCCAGTCAGATCATGGAATCAGGCCCCACCATCCAGGCATTGACATCGGCCCTGACGAATGGCGCAAGATACTGAACGCCATGTATCTGCCGGGCATGGATTACGCTGAACTCTCAGAATCGATATCGCCGGTGAATACCTTCCGGCTCATTTTCAACCACTACTTCGGGACAGACTATCAGCTGTTGGAGGACGATTAGGAGCAGCAACTGTGGGTGGGAACAGGCGCCGGGCAGGGGGAGGCCTGCTGACAGGGAGGACATTTACTCCGATCACAGACAGCGGATGTTTGAGCAAGAGGTCAGTCGCTCTTTGACCATGAGAGACTCCCCTGCTAAGATGAGGCGGCAGAGGGCGCTGTATCTGATGCGCAGGGCGGAGACATGAGACAAAGACTGAGAGACGTGTTCAGGGGGCCGATGGTTGTCTATCCGTTGCTGTTTGCCGCGTTTCCGATCCTGTTTCTCTATGCCTACAACATAAGCCAGACGTCGGCAAGCCAGGTATGGCTGCCGCTGGGGATATCGGTGGGGGGTGCGCTCGTCTTGTGGGCAGTCTTGAGCCTTATCCTGCGCAGCCTGGCTAAGGCCGCGCTGGCTACGGCCGTATTCCTTGCCCTGTTCTTCTCATACGGGCGCCTCTATGACGGCCTTCACTACCTGGGTGTGTCTGTACCCAAACACGCCCACCTGTTGCCGACTGTGCTGTTCATCTGGGGCTACTGCGTCTACTTCATCGGGCGGGCGAAGAGGGACTTCCGCGTCACCACCCGGCTGCTCAACGTGGCGGCGGTGGCTGTGATTGCTATCAACCTCTTCAACATTGCCAGCTATGAGATCAGGCTGCGTGGGGTAGAGGCGGAAGCCCCGGCGGAGACAACGCAACAGGCTGCTGCCGGCGAGGCCGACCTGGACGCACTGCCCGATATCTACTTCATCATCCCGGATGAATACGCTCACCCCGATACCATGCTGGAATGGTATGACTACGACAACAGCGAGTTCATCCAGGGCCTGGAGGAGAAGGGCTTCTTTGTAGCTCACGGGAGCAAGACACCGACCGGGAGCACAGAACAGGCGATAGCCGGTGTACTCAATATGGAGTATGTCGATCCCGAGGTGCCGAGCGATCAGCGCTACAGAATGATTGCCGACAACAAGGTGGCCGAGTTTCTGCGAACCCAAGGTTACGAGTTCATCTACTTCGGCAACGCGCATGACCTTGGCAGGTGGGATGGTTACATGCAGGCTAGCGCCGACCTTTACTTCAACTACTACGTAGAAGCTGCCACCCCCTGGGTATCGGAGTTCCAGGAGATACTGTGGAACACCACCATGCTGCGGCCCTTCTACATGCATGTTGTCGGAAACCAATATGAGACTGCTTGGGGTCGCCAGGTCTTGTACACACTTGAGCATCTTAAGCAGGTGCCCTCTTTTGGAGGCCCGAAGTTTGTTGTTGCTCACCTCTACAGCCCACACCAGCCGTTCCTTTTTGGTCCCCAGGGGCAGCGCATTGCGCCAGTACACTATGCAAACTACGAAGATAGGCAGTTCTACCTCGGGCAGTATGTTTTCATCTCCAGGGAGATAGAAAGGGTAGTTGATGTGCTGCTGAGAGAATCGGAGACCCCGCCCATTATCATCATACAGTCAGATCATGGTCTTAGACCTCATCACCCCGGCATCGTTATAGGGCCCGACGAATGGCGCAAGATACTGAACGTTATGTACCTGCCGGGCATGGACTACGCGGAAATCTCGGATTCCATCTCGCCGGTCAACACGTTCCGGCTGATATTCAATCACTGTTTCGGTGCCGACTATGAGATGCTGCCCGATGATTAGGAGTAGTTAGCAGATATGTCAACACGGAACTGGTTCAGAACACACAGGAGACAGGTGGCGATACACTCCTCTGTCATCGTGGGGTTCTTGCTGTTCACCCTGTTCGCGGCAGAGCCACTGTTCGACAGGCTGGAGAGGATCCCGGGCGAGGCACAGCTACACCGTCTCGACTTGCCGGTGGAAACAGGGGGCATGAGCATCCACATCGACGAACTGACGACCGACGGCCAGACCGCGGTCGAGATAAGGGGCTGGGCGTTCATCGACGGGCAGGATTCCGAGAACAGCGAGATTTTCATAGTGCTGACATCAGGCCGCAGGACCTATATCTTTGACACAATGGTACAGGAGCGGCCTGATGTCACCAGTCATTTTGGAGATCTAGGCTTGAACCTGGACTCCTGTGGATTCTCGACCATGATTCCGGTACGGAAGATAGCCGAGGGCGAATACGTCGTCGGCATCTATATCAGGAAGGGTGACGTTGAGGCGCTGCAGTACACGAACAGGTCTCTTGTTAAGTCAAGAGGCACCATAGAACTGACCGGGTGAGGCCTGGGGTTGTGGGCCAGCCGGTTGCCAGGGAGAGTCGAGCCAAAGGCTACGGTCCGGACACCGCCCGCGGCAGCCAAGGGATCCCGGAAACCAGAATTGCTCGGCCTACGCCATCCGCCACTACTACTGTCTGGAGCTATGGGACTGGACAAGATGAGCTACTGGTCAGAAGAGTTGAGAGATGACTTGGTCGCAAGAGGCCATATTGCCTCAGGCCAGCCAGAGGTGTGTAGTCGCAATAGATCATGCGTGTCATTGTGACAGCGACTCACACAGAATGGTGGAATACACATCCTTCAGGGACTCGGCAAACCTCTCCGCCGAATAGTGGTGACTGACGAATACGCGCCCGCGGCTGCCCATCTGACTGATGAGGCGGGCGTCTTTGCAGAGCATCCTAACACGCGCCAACAGTTGGTCTATGTTCCGGAAGTCTACAAGGAAGCCGGTTTCCCCATCACGAATCAGTTCCGAAGGGCCTCCCCAATCATAGGCTATTACGGGTCGCCGCGCAGCCATTGCCTCGATTACCGTCCGGCCGAACGATTCCTTGAAGTGCGAGACGCTAAGGACCACGTTAGCTTCGGCCATCGCGTCTCTTGGCGTGTCCCTGTAACCTGGAAAATCCACATTGCTGGGAACCTTACCTTTTTGCTGCTCTTTCCGTAATGCACTGACATATTGGTTATCGGGGCCAATTATGAGAAAGCGTGCGTTGGGTACTGACGATTCGCAACGTTTGGCGAGTTCGATCACATCCCCAAGCCCTTTCTTTGGCAGGTTGCTGCTCACCAGTGCAAAACGTATTTCTGCCGGATCTACGTCGTTAGCCAAGTCCATTTGTTCTACATCAACCATATTGGGAACAACCATGACCGATTTCGACTGGTCATAACACTCTGCGGTGGCTTTGGAGTTTGCAATGATGTAGTCGGCATTCGCTATGACCTCTTTGACAATGCGATCGGCGTCCGCCCCTATCCAATCAGAAAGAGTGGGGTCACCTGTGATTATTTCACGGGCGTGGACAACTGCCGGAACCCTTCTGCGACGGGCGGCCAGTAGAGGTTCGCGCAGCATGATAGTATTCGCATGTACAGCATTGACACCATGGAGATCGACAAGCTCTTCGAACACTGCCACGAGCGATTCGTCAATAGGCGTGCCAGCCCTCCACCAACCATAATGAAACGAAACAACTTCCGCGGAGCGCGTTGTGATCTCGTGGACGTAAGCCAGGTTGCGAGTGTTCGGTATGACTACGATTACATTGTAAGCGTTTTCTGCGAAGCCTTCTAGGAGGTCTAGGAAGCTACGTTCCGCTCCATACAGGAACCTGCTGATAGCATGAGCGCAGACCAGTATGGTTGGAGAATGGGGGTTTCTGAGCTTGGCGCCCGGGATTCTTACTACACTCGAATTCGCCAGAGTCTCGTGCAGCCACGCGGCACGGTACTCTCTTTCTCGGTCTGCCACTTGCGGACGCGTGAGCGCTGACTCCTTTTCCAGCCAACGGGCCACCGAGTCCTGCAGCCTGTAAGGGACCATTGTCTGGATACGTACGGGAATCAGGCGTCGGTAATATGGGAGCAATGCACTTCCGGCTCGGCTGAACTGGCCAGTGCAGAGCAACTCAAGCAGGAGAAATGCCCGGCGCGTGTTCCGCAGGAACCAATCCACCCTTACAGCGTTAGCGGCTGCCCGTATCGGCCGAGTGATCCGCCACGAATGAGGTGACCGAGCAGCCGAGCGTCCGGCATTCAGGTGCGTGCTTCTGTTAGCAAGAGACCCGACGGTAGACCATGGTTTTCGCACGCGGCTTCGTGGGGCAGGCTCAAAACACGGGAGAGTGATTGAGAGGTTTGGATTGTAGTACGGGTCATTATCCAATAGTGGTCCCCACAGTTTCCGAATATAGGAGCGCTCACTCTTGTTTCTGGCTGCTCCTTCGGGCGTTGAGCCAGGATTTCCGCGAGAAACATACTCGTAGTGGTAGAGCTCGGCATTCGGTGTCCAGATAACCTTGTAGCCGGCCTGTCGAACTCGAAGACAGAAATCAACATCATTAAAGGAGATGGCGAGATCCTGCTCGTTGAAACCGAAGACCCGGTCATATAACTCGCGGCGTGTGGCGAGACACGCGGCCGTTACGCACGATAGGCTGTGAGTCAGATTGAGCCGGCTAAAATAGCCGCGCGATTCGCGAGGGAGAAGACGATGTGCATGTCCGGCTATAGATCCAGCGACATGATAAACTCCGAGTATCACACCGCCGTGCTGGAGCGTGTCATTCGGGTAATAGAGCTTGGCGCCGACAGCGCCGACCTCTGGCCGAAGCGCATGGCTGACCATTTCGTCCAGCCAGTCAGGGTTGATTATGTCGACATCGTTATTGAGCAGCACACAGATCTCTCCTGATGAAGCCGCCACGCCGAGGTTGACCAGACGTGAGAAGTTGAACGGCCTTGGGTCATGTACGACGTTGACGTCTGCTTTAGATTGAATCCGGGCAAGGAAAGCGAGTGCATCTGGCTCGCTGCTTCCGTTATCCACGATCACAATGTCAAGTGGTCTATAGTCTGTTCGGTTGAGAAGGCCGTCAATGCACGTCTGCAGCAGCTTACACTGGTCTTTCGTAGGTATGATGATGGAGACGAGAGGACGCTTCTTCGGAAGCTCCCACTTCGTGCGAAGATGAATAGCATGACCCAGGGGAAGGGCTACGGCAGCCCTTCCAGTTCGCCGGAAGTGCTCGTTTACGACCCGCTTGGCTGCAGCGGCCGCGCTTGCAGTTGAAGGCTGGGGAGATGTAACATCTTTCACCCGCCGGTGGTAAAGGATGAAGGGAAGGTGATGCACCTTGGCGTCAGGAGCTGCCTCCAAGATCCTGAATGCGAAATCCCAATACTGAGCTCCGCCGAACCCTTCGCGAATTCCCCCGACTCGGTGCACCAACTCCCCTCGATAGGCACAGAGGGGGTTGATGTAATTCTGTCCCAGAAAGAGGTCATAGTCCCAATCCGGCTTGAAATACGGATCCACACGCTGGCCTGTCGCAGTGATATGGTCATGGTCGGAATAGAGAATGGCTGCATCGGGCTGGCTGTTAGCTGCCTCGGCAACTAAATACAGGGCATGCTCCGATAGTAGATCGTCAGGATCCATCAAGATGATCCAATCCCGCGTGGCCATCTCCAGGGCGGTGTTGATGGCGGCGCAGACGCCACCGTTCGGGGAGAGTGAATGCGGCCTGATCCTTACATCCTTTTGACTGTAGTTTCTTACTACTGCGCCTATGTCACGGCTCGTTGGTCCGTTATGAACGATGTGTAATTCCCAGTCCTGGTAGAGTTGGCCAACGACGGAGTCGATAGCCTGTTGCAGATATTCAGTGCGGGTGTTATAGACCAGCATCACCATTGATATCTTCGGCCTGTTCTTGAAGGATGCGATGTGGTCACGGATCAAGATACGGTCGTGGTCGCTCAGCGTGTCATTTCTGGCTATCCACTCCGAGTAGTCTATGCTGGCTGCCTGAGACTGGGGTTGAGAGCGAGTGCTAGGTGGCGCAGCCTCGAACCTTCTTCTCAGCGCCGCCCGCAGCCTGTATGGGATCATCGTCTGGATGCGCATGGGGACAAAGCTGCGGCAACAGGGGAGCAAGGCCTGCCCAGCGCGGGTGAACTGGCCGGTGCAGAGCCACGCCAGCAGAGTGAACGCGCGGCGCGCATTCCGCAGGAACCAGCTAGAGCGTCGGTACAGGGCACTGAGCAGTTTTTCTCTCATCCTCGACATGTCCATTACGGAACTCTAAATCCGTTGTCTATGATCCAGAAACT
>PWZA01000097.1 GCA_003567655.1 Dehalococcoidia bacterium | reverse complement strand
CTATCACCAGCCGTCCACCCTGTGCATTGGCAAAACCGCAAATCCATTTGAGATAGTCATCGTCCCATGATTTCTTCCATTCGTTGTTCTGGTGTTCTTTCATCATGAGCTTCTTCCCCTCACTCATAGCGCAACCCCGCGAGCTGTTTCTTGATTTCCTTTTCGAGGGCTCTGGATTCGGCAAAGAGTGTGTCGAGGTTGCCGGTGAAGGTGTGCATCTTGGCCTGGAATTCTTCGGGGGTAATGTCGACGTACTCGATCTTGACGTCGAAGTATTGTCCGGCGGAGAGCGAATAGTTTTTGGCAGCTATGTCGGCGTAGCTGACGGCGACAGAGAAATCCTCGATGGCTTCCTTGGCGTTGAAGGTGGTGATGATGCGGTTTTCCTCTTCCTCGCTTAATACGGTTTTCTGGTTTTTGCCGTCTTTGATTTTTTCGCCGAGGCTGGAGGCATCGACGAGTACGACGGGCCCTTTGTTGGAGTCGTCGATGAAGAGGATGGAGACATTGGTGCCGGTGGTGGCGAAGATGTTACTGGGCATGGAGACGACGCCTGCGAGCATCTGGTCGTCGACGAGCTTCTGGCGGATTTTCTTGTCGATGCCGGATTGGGCGGTAATGAATCCGGTGGGGACGACGACGGCAGCTTTGCCGCCGGGCTTGAGGGAGGCGATGATGTGCTGGAGGAAGAGCTGGTAGATGGCCATTTTGTCGGTGGCGTGTTTGGGAATCTTGGGAATGCCGGCAAAGAAGCGTTCCTGGTTGGCTTTGGTATCGAGGTCGTTGCGGAAATCGGAGAAATCCATTTTGAAGGGTGGATTGGATACGATGTAGTCGAATTTGCGCAGGGCGGTGCCTTCCTTGTGGTAGGGGGAGAGGATGGTGTTGCCTTGGATGACGTTTTGGATGGAGTGTACGAGTTTGTTGAGGATAAGGTTGAGGCGCAGGAGGCTGGAGGACTTTTGGGAGATGTCTTGTGAGTAGATGGTGCAGCGGTCTTCACCGATGGCGTGGGCGAGGTTCATGAGGAGGGTGCCGGATCCGGCGGAGGGATCGTAGGCACTGACGCCCTGGACTTTTTCGGTGACTAGGATGGCGGCCATAATCTTGGCAACGGCATGGGGGGTATAGTATTCGGCATATTTGCCGCCGCTGTTGCTGTTGTAGTCTTTGATGGGTATTCGAAGATGGTGGCGTAGAAATCGTATTTCTGGACGAAGATGTGTTCGAAGCTGAAGGTGACGAGGGTATTAATGATGGCGCGGCAGAAGTCGTCGCGTTCTCTTTCGTCGTGGATGAATTCGCTGATGCGGTCGAAGAGGGAGACTTTGGCGCCGCCTGCGGTTTTGACGGCAAAGATATCCGCATTGGTGGCTGCAATGTCGAAGAGGGTATCGTCGAAGCGTTTGGAGAAGTCGGGCTCGTTTTGTTGGTCGAAGAGGGTGGCGATGAAGTGGCGGGGACGAAGCTTGGCGGTATCGCTGCCGAGCTGGAGCAGGAGCATGTCGTAGTCGTCGGCAGGGAGCTCGCGGGCGGCGACTTCCCAGTTTTCGGCCTGGGCAATTTCGGGGGAGAGTTTCTTGAGTTCGAAGGCGAATTTATCGTTGAGGAATTTGTAGAGAAAGACCTGGGTGATGATTTTGAATTCGTTGCCATCGTTGCCGAGCCCGGCGGAGGCACAGGTGGTTTTGAGTTTATCGATGAGGGCTTTGGTGCGGGTTTCGAAGTCGCGTGTAGTCATGCCACCATTCCTTGGTACTCGCGGCGGTATTCATTGACCACCAGTTGATTGATGTATTGGGATACGTCGGTGTTGAGGGGAAAGCCGCGCTCGTTTTTGAATTCGTTGATAACGAGCCGGATCATTTCTCCGTCGAAGTAGCCGTCGTTGTTCATGACGGCGGGGTTTTTGAGGACAAAGAGATCGGCGCCGGCTTTTACGGCAATGAGGGCGTCGTGTACGCTGCGTTCCTGGGCAGAGAAAGTACGGCTTTCCATGAGCCGTTTATGGATGCGCACGAATTTGGGATCCTGGTGATATTTGGCCTTGAGCTGATCGTTGATCCGGTTGAGTTCGGTGATGCGTTCGTGAATCTTACGCAGCGTATCGATGTTTGCGATCATTTCATGCTGGGTGACTTCGCTGAGCTTTTTCTTTTTGAAGAGGCGTTCGAGTTCTTCGCGTAGTGTGATGAAGGCGGGGTCTTCGGTGTCGATATTGCGTGCCATTGCCTCGCGGGTCTTGCGGAGCATACCTTTGAGTTCGTCGGAGAGTTTGAGTTCCTGTTCGCCGACTTTCTCGAACATGAAGACGACATCTTCGAGGGCTTCATTGAGCAGGGCGGTGGTGTCGGGGGCGTTTTGAATGTCTTCCTTGAGGTTGAGGAGCGCGAGGTGGTTGCCGGTTTCCGTTAGGAGCTGATTGAGTTTGCGGAAGTCGATGGCATCGAGCAGGTCGTATTGTCCGGAGAAGCGGATGATGTTGTATAGCTCGCGGGCGCATTCGAGGGCGCGTTTGATTTTCAGGACTTCGGTGCGATCCTCGATTTTGCTGATTTGTTGCGAAAAGACCTCGGCGTTTTCGATGTCGAAATGAAAGAGGGCGTCTTTAATGGATTCGATGTCGGCCAGTATCTCTTCTTTGGACTTAAAGAGGTTGGACCACTCTTTCTCGTCGTCGCCCAGGATTTCGTTGAGTTCCTTGAAATAGTCTTCATTCGTTTTGGCGAATTCAGATTGGATATCGGCAAAGTCGACTACGTAGCCGTAGCGGTGATCCTTGTACGTGCGGTTGACGCGGGTAAGGGCCTGCAGGAGGTTGTGGGCTTTGACGACGCGGTTGAGGTAGAGTTTCTTGAGCCTTGGGGCATCGAAGCCGGTAAGGAGCATGTTGTAGACAAAGAGCAGATCGATTTTGCCGTTTTTGAAGGCGTCGATGAGGCCCTTGCGGTCGTCTTTGGTGCCTTCGTCGTGCAGGATGAGGGCTGCGCTGAGTTCATCGGTTTCGGACTCATCGTTATCGGCGGCGGGATCTCCGACAAGGATCTCGCGTTGCATGGAGCCGTATTTTCGTTCAAATACCTCGGCCAGGCTGCGGGCTTGTTCGGAGGAGTCGCAAATGACCATGGCGCCGATGGAATCGTCCCCAAGGCGAATGCGGGTGGCGCGGAAGTCATCGACGACGTAGTCAATGAGTGGTTCGGTGAAGCAATGATGTGCGTACACGGCCTGTTTGTCACCACCACCCTTGGGAAAGTCGATGTCGTCCAATGCATGTCTGAGCAGCATTTTGTATTTGGTGGAAATTTCTTCGCGAATGAGGCGCAGGGTATAGCCATCCGCAATGGAGGCATTGTAGTAATATTTGTGGATGTAGTCGCCGAAAAGGAGTTTGGAAGCAGTGGTTTCGCCAATGAGCGGGGTGCCAGTGAGACCAATCTTGATGGCGTTGCGGTCGGATTCGGCAAGGTTGGCCAGAAAACTGCCTTTGGGATTGTAGCTGCGGTGGACTTCATCCAGGAAATAAATGCGCTGGATGTTGATATTGTAGTCCTTTGCGTGAACGACATCGGGATCGTCGGCAAAGCGGTGGATGTTGACGACGGTGATTTCGGGCTGTCCGCTTGCGTTGTGGATGGCGCGGGATTCGCGGATTTCACGGGCAAAGGCTTCTTTGGAGCTAATCTCGTGTACGACAAGACCGCGGCTGGTGAATTCGCGGCGGGCCTGGATCAGGAGGTCAATGCGATCTACGATAAAGTAGAATTTCGGGATAATACCTTTGCGGCTGTAGTATTGGGTGAGGAATTTGACATTGTAATAGGCCAGAGCGGTTTTGCCGCTGCCTTGCGTATGCCAGATAATGCCTTTGCGTTCCCCCCTGGTCTAGTTGGGTTTCGATAGCGCGGGTGGCAAAGAACTGCGGGTAGCGCATGATGTGTTTCTGGATGCCGTTTTCCTCGCGGACGAAGGCAATGCCGTAGTCGAGCAGGAAGGCGAGGCGCTCGGGCGAAAACAGGGATGTGCAGATACGGTTGGTTGGGCTGTCGGGCGATTTGTTGGTCAGAAACTCGGGGTTGTGCTTGATGACTTCCAAATTGTTGTCTGACAGAACACGGTCTTCGGTGTCGGTGTCGGCGGGTGTCAGCAAGCGATCGAGATCCAGTTCTTCTTCCTCGCGGAAGTAGTTGAATTTAACCCCGCTGATAGAGGGCGTGGCATAAAAGGCACCTTCAAGGGGTTGGATGGCATCGCTGTCGTACTCCATGTTGTTGGAAAACACCATGAGTTGGGTGATGTTCATGAACCGCCGGAATTTGGGGTTTTTGAAGCGATCGTTGATACGTTTGCGCTCGGCCAGGATGCCGTCCTTGTTGTTGGGCTTCTTGACCTCGATGAAGGCCAGCGGCATCCCGTTGACCAGGAGCGTGATGTCGGGGCGGAACTCTTCGTCTCCATTGCGGCAGGGAAGCTCGGTTACAACATGTAGCGCATTGTTGCGGAAGTTTTCCAGATCAAGTAGCCGAATGCCGGACTTTTGGGTGAGTCTTGCATAGAAGGCTTGGCCCATGTCTTCGTTATCCAGCAATAGCGATAATTCGGCCAGCAGACGTTTGGCGTCGTTTGCAGAAAGTTTGGTGGCAGGGTTGATCCGCTGGATGTTTTCCAGAAAGATCTGCGGGAAGATATTGGTAGCCTCATCCCAGTTGCCGTTTTCTTTGGAGAGGTAGTCGTATCCCAGCCGGGTAAGATGCAGAATGGCAGGAATCTTGACTCTGGAATCCTCGCTAAATGTCATTCGATGTGCCCCCGGTGACCAGATTTGCCGAAATGCAAAAGGCAAGATGCAATCTAACGGCTGCATTATTCGGTTTAGAGAGTGGCTTTGTTGGGGCGTAAATGCAAGAAAAAGCAGGGATACGATGACGTTGACGTCGGGCTCTGGGGGCAGGGCCCCGCAGGCTCCGCAGAGGGAGCCACGAGACCTGCTGTTTTTTTAGCAGTGCGCGGAACTGCGGCCCAATACGGGGGTTATTGGGTTTATTTGATGGAGTCGCGGTAGCGGGCGGCTACTTCGGGCCAGTTGATGACTTCCCAGAAGGCTTCGATGTAGCTGCCGCGTTGATTCTGGTATTTCAGGTAGTAGGCATGTTCCCAGACGTCGAGACCTAGTATGGGGGCACCGCGTTTTTCGACGACATCCATGAGTGGATTATCCTGGTTGGGGGTGGAGCTTACGAAGAGTGTGCCGTCGTCTGCAACGGAGAGCCAGGCCCAACCACTACCAAAGACAGATGCCGCTGCCGCATTGAATTGTTCCTGTAGCTCTTCGAAGGATCCAAATGCTTCGTTGATCGCGATTGCGAGCATGCCGTCCGGCTCTCCGCCGCCATCGGGCGACATGATTTCCCAGAATAGTTGATGGTTGTAGTGTCCGCCCGCATTATTACGCACAAACGTTGGCCAGGCACTGATTTGCCCCATGATGGTTTCAAGTGGCAATTGTTTCAATGCAGGATGATCTTCGGCTGCGCTTAGAAGGTTGTTGTAGTATGCGCGGTGATGCCGGTCATAATGGATTTCCATCGTTTCTGCATCGATGTGCGGTTCCAGTGCATCATATGCATATGGCAATGGCTGGAATGGCCAAACGGTGTCGCCAGCATGTGCTACGCCAGCTAACAATGCGAGACTCAGGATAAGGTGCAGTTTCATTTGTTCGCTCCTTTGTGGTTCTTCGGTCGGGCCTTCATGACCTGACACACATTTTCACTCTTTGTTGACGTATAACGCACTTTAGGGTGATCGTTCAAATATATTCGACATTACAAGTGTGAAGGAACCGTGCAGCCTCCGGCAGGATTGGGGAGGGCGAGAAGTGCGATCAAGGGCGGCAACGGCATGATGCACGCTGGGTGAAATAATAATGTGAAATCTGTCTCGCGTCTCTATTGTTCTGGTTGTAGCATAATAAGATGCAATCGTGCTGAATTATTGACCATTGGATCACAAGGGAGGCATTGATGACGGAAGCTTGTGCTGGCTGTGTGTGTGCGGAAACGATGACCGAGGCGGAGATGTTGTCGGAGCTTGATGGTTTGACAGCGGAGTACCGCGACAAACCCGGCGGTTTGATTCCGGCCTTACAAGTGGCGCAGAGCCGCTTCGGATATCTGCCAGAATCTGTGCTGCTGCAAATATCGAAAGACTTCGATAAGTCCTATAGCGAGGTGGCCGGAGTGGTCAGCTTTTATTCTTTTTTTTCCACGACACCGCG
>PWZA01000044.1 GCA_003567655.1 Dehalococcoidia bacterium | reverse complement strand
TGATGCCTGGGTGGTAGCTGAGCTGAAGAAAGCAAGTGAGGCTGAAGACTGGCGGAGAGTCAGCAGTGTCATCGATCTGATGGACACATTACACAACCTGTCACACTCACACTGACCGAACAGGCTTCTTGTGCGGGCAGGCCATCCGGTCTGGCGGGCCAGATTCCTGTAGTATCCCCGGAATCGCTCGGGATTCCGGATATTGGTATGGTGTCGCCGGATTCCCTCTGTCATCCTGAGGGAGTCCCGATTCATCGGGAAGAACCTTAAAGACGGCTCGCTCCGGTGCTATGTATGCATATTGCGAGGCCTAATCGGTATGGTGTCCCCGGATTCCGGAGAGGCCTGGGTATCTTGGTGCCCCGAGAGTCCTCTGATGTCTCTCACCAACCACAGGCGGTACGCGCGCTACTCACTCTTGAATAGCTTCGTGATTGGCCAGCCCAATGCGCGGATTCGCCGTCTACCGAGATAGAACCACCCCACTACCACGCAGATCGCAAGCGGCAACACAATGAAGGGCCAAGAGTTGACTATTCTTTGAAAGGTGTTTACGCCGCTTCCAAAAGTGGCAGCCAAGACCAGAACTGCTGCCTCCAACACTATGAACACAAGCGCGAGATGGCTGACCCTGAGCCATGCATCCCTTCGAGCAGACACTTCCGTCTGTCTGTCGATTTCGTCCCTGAGTGTAGAGAGTTCAGATTCGTAGCGCTCCACGTTTTCTCTGTATTTCCTGCTCGGATCAGCCAAATAGACCGCTATCGACCTAGCAAGCTTCTCTCTGTCTGCTGCATTGCTAGGGTTTAGCAGAGGCATATTGTGCTTGATATGACGGATACAACCTTCAACATCCTCTGAGGGCAGAGACCTACAGGTCATCTCCAGTTCATGGAAGATGATAAAGTCCTCAAGATCGAAGATTCTCTCCTGCGGCAGGATCCGTGAACTGATGATCTCTGAGTAGGCAAGGGCTATGTCCCCTTCCTGCACTACGTCAACCACCATAGGAGATAGCCACTGCATCAGTGCGTCTAGTGTGACCGCCAGCGTCTTGCTTCCGCTCTCTGGGGGCACGCACCCAGGCAGAGTATGGTCCCTGGTGACTAGCCACACATTCCTGTTATGCTCCTGCCTCCTCTCTTCGACCCAGAGCAAACACATTGCATCATGCTTGGCGGCAGGATCACCCTTCTTACGATTTCGCATCTTGATATATCTATCACGAACTGCATTTGCGAACTCGCCGACAACGTCTTCAGATTCCATCTGATCAAACCAAGGGTCCTCTTCTATCTCCACGTTGTACGAATTCCTTAGCTTCTCCTCAGGATTCTCGAAGTTCGCAAACACGGCATCCAGATCAACCGCCTCCTGTGATTTCTTCCTATCCACATAGACCTCGAAGAAATCCGACGATATCTTGCAGGCCGTCTCAGCAGGGATCTGCTCAATGACTTTGGCTAACAGATCACGCTGAAAGGCAACAACCCTGTCGAGTTCCTTCAGGGTAACTCCAAGCACCCTCACTATTGACCCAAGTCTCCCACAGACCTCCCACAGAGAGAGAAAGGCTCTGTGGTGAGACTCGCTAGGTTCCAACGCTGATATGACAACATTAGTATCCAAGCAGAATTCTGCATCAGCAAACACTTCTTCAGCCATAGCTTGCCTGTCTATCCCGATAACCCTCAGGGCATAGTAGTTCTGAGCCATATTCCATTTCACTGCTGCATAATCCGGGTCTGGATCACGAAAGAAAGCTTCCGCAGCGCTCTCAAACAGACGCCTGTCCAAGGATCTCAGATCACTCTTCACAGAGTCCAGGGCTGAGAGGAATGCCGAAGAAGCCATGACTTCGCTATGGCTGACCTCGCCGCGGATCATCCGATAGTTCTCGCCAGCTAGTCGAGAGAAGACTGAGGACAGGAACCGGAAGAACGGCTCTGCGTATTCCTCCCAGCGTGTTTCAGCGTCTCCAAATAGCTTCTTGCATACGGAGTTAAACCTGTTCGTTGATTCATCCGCTTGCTTCCCAATCCTGTCTCGGGCAGGAGGCTGCAATCTGTACCGCACCTTCTTACTCCCCTTTTGCCTCACTCCTTCTAGAGACGACCCGCATTCCTCTACTATCTCAGATGAAATCAGGCGCTTAAGGGAGTCGAGTATCACATTTCCTGCGAGGTTAACTCTAAGACCACTATTGAGGTTGTGCTGTATGTCGCTAACCGTAAACCCTGTTTCGGCATCGAGAAGCACTTGCTGGACAAAGCTATCAACGAGATTCTCTCTCGTCTGCTGCACTTCGGGTGCAAATCGCATCCTGAAGCTTGCCAGCAGTTGCCTCTTCATAGCCATATCATCTGTCATGCTCTCTCCTTAGCAATACCAACAATCGTCTTCTAGGTAGAGAATACAGTATACTGTTCAACGCAGCCAAACACATTCGACAACACTCTTCGCCAACACTAAGGCACTCTACATTATCCAACGTCGTACACCTTCAGCACCTCGTCACCGTAGTGGTTGATGACTTTGATGGCGATCTTGCCAGTCGTGGGTGGGTCGAAGGGGCGACTGATCGTGGAGTATAGGGACGACCAGGCTGCCTCGTCGATTTCCGCGCGAAGTGCTCTCTTCAGCTTATCATAGGGTTCTTCCGCACCCGTGAAATACGCGTGGCGAACGAAGAAGCTCTCCTCGTTGTAGTCGGTATCGATGAACCAGCAGGCGATATCGTCAGTAGTGTTGCTGCGTATCTGTCCCGTTGTCGGGTCATATACGTCCAGCCCTTTGATCTCAACGACTATCTTCCCGTCCTTCTGTCTCCTGATGTCCACGTCCGGTTCGCCGACGACCATGAACAGGTTACCGGCTCCGGTTGTCTTGAGCAGTTCGTCACCCATTGCCAGGTCCGGGTTCATGCGAGTAACGAGGATATTCAGATTGCCGTAGCGTTTGGCCTCCTCTGAGACATGAGGGTCGAAGGCGAAGCCGCAGATGACCAGCAGGTCAAATCCCACACCTTTCACCGCTTCCTTGGCAGCTTCCTTCACAAGTGCCGGCCCGACGGTACTATGCTCCGGGCCGATGCAGACCGCAACCCGGCGGGTGGTGCCGTCTTTCTCAGTGTACTCGCCCTCGGCGTGGAGCCATTCGCCAGCATATGAATCAAGGCGATCGAATTTGAGGCGCTCATTCTTGACTGTATTCTGCACCCCTGCCTTCTTAATGTTGTCCAGAATCATCATCTCAAACTGACCAACACCGGCTTCTCTTTGTGCTTCGACCTCTGTGGCAGGCCTCTCTTCATCAACAGCGATCACGCGGTGAGGCGAAAGGCTCTCCACAGTGAAGGGGCCCGTAACGCGGACGCGTCTGCTGTCTTCGTAGGGCTGGTCATACAGGACTTCCGTCTCAGCATGGCGGGCGATAGCAGCATCGATTTCCTCTCTGGTCATGCCTTCCTTGATATCCGGATTGTTGGCTATGGACTTAAGGGTGATGTGAGGCACCCTTCTATAGACAAAGCCCTTCTTTATGTCTCCCGTGGCCTTGAAGTCAGGCGGCGTCCTGCCTGTGAGTTCGGTCTCTTTCTTGACGCCTTCAGGAGAATCTGCGAGCAGATAGTACGGGAATCTACCTGCCATCAAGCGTGTGCGGGCTAGTGCTAACGCCACACGACTAGTATCAACCGTTATCCATCGCCTTCCCCGCTGCTCCGCTACAAAGGCGGTGGTGCCGCTGCCGCAGGTGGGGTCCAGCACAAGGTCACCGGGGTCGGTAGTCATCAGGAGGCAGCGTTCAACGATACGCGTTGGGGTTTGAACCACGTAAATATTGCCGGCGACGCCAGCTACGTCTCCCCAAATGTTAGTTAGTTCAGTCACGGGAAAATCTTTGGCATAACGCCTGTAGCGGAGGCTGTTTCCGACCAACTCGATTCTTCCAGCGATCGCCAAGCGTTGAAGACCGTCAACTGTAGTTGACCAGTGATAACCTGCTCTGGGACAATACTCCCGTCCCTTGAACACAAATCTCTGGCCAGTCGTGGTCTCTCCGGCAGACTGCAAATCTCCAAACGTGAAGGAATCTCCGCTTTCGTCTGCTCTTGTGTAGACATCCACATTCTTCTCCCAAAAGAGCCTTCTAAACTTCACATGTGCTTTTGACTTAGCATACCAGAGTAGATAATCACTCACATTTGCCATTTCGATCGATGGTGTAGTGCCTGATTTCTTGAGTATTACTAGGCTGATGAAGCATTCGCTTCCAAGAACCTCGTCCAGCAGGCACCGCACCAGATGTACATTCTCATCGCCTATCTGCACGAACAAACTGCCAGTCTCAGTGAGCAGATCGCGAGCCACCACTAGCCTTTCCCGCAGGTAAGCCAGGTAGGAGTTGATGCCCAGTCTCCAGGTATCTCGAAAAGCCTTCACCTGCTCCGGCTGACGTGTGGCGTCACCGGCGCTACTGTCCTTCACATCCCGCTTGCGGGTGCTCACCTGCCAGTTCGAGCCAAACTTGATGCCATAAGGCGGGTCGATGTAGATCATCTGCACCTTGCCCTTCAACCCCTCCTTCTCCGCGAGCGAGGTCATGACCAACTGGGAGTCGCCCAGAATCATGCGGTTCGTCCAGCTCTGTTCGTGCTGGTAGAACTCCACCAGTTCCTCAAACCGGAGGCCGTTGAAATCGGCGAAGAAATCCATCTGAGCCGGCTTGCCTTCCTTAGCCTGAGCACGGAGGTCTTCAATGATATGCTTGGGGTGAATCTTCTCCTGGATATAGACGGGCACGGCCGGCACTTCCAGGTCTTTGGAGTCCTGTTCGTCCTTCCCCTTCCACACAAGCTGAGGGTCAAGGGAGGGGTCACGGGGATAGAGAATAGTTCTGGGCGTGGCCTCGTCTTCAGCCACGAAGTCACGCAGTTCCTTTGTCGGTATGTTGGCACGCCGATCTTTGTGCGTAACTACCTCCACCTTCATGGATTTCGCCTTCTCACTCTTTGCCATAGTCCACTCCTTAGTATCAGACAAGCATATACCCGATCTTGGCTCCGCACTCGCCTATCTTCATACAGCCTACCATCATCGTATAAGGCTGTCTGGAGGGCGTCATTTCACTCTTGAACCAATCTGAAGTCACTTCATAAAGCGCAAACCCAGTCTCATCTTCCTGAATCGCTGCAATAATGGAATCTGCCCATGCCAGATTATTCAGCGTAGCACCTATCTTCGTGTTTCCTAGCTTGGCAGACTTAATGTTCACCTTCTTGCTGTTCCAGATGGCATTGTTGCTTGGGCCAGGCAGCAATTCAGCCCCCAGATGCTCTACCACCTTCTTGGCCATCTCATGGCCAAACAGCATGGCCCTTCTTCCTGTCTCACGATTCTGGGGCACCGGGCACCTCCTTCATTAGGGCTTGGATCGTATTCTTGGCATACCAGGGGTCGGCTATCTCCAGGAATGCCCACCTGCCAAAGCCGCCATGGTTGTTCACCGCGGGCACCCATAGGTTGCGAGCCGCCGACACCTTGGCAGCTTTGTCCTTCTTCCTCTCTCCAGTGACTTCAACTATCAGGTTCAGGCAATCTTCTTTGCCATCATCCATGCAAACTATGAAGTCCGGCATGTAGTTTCTGTCCTCGCCCTCAAAGGTGTACGGTATGTTGAAGCCCAGACCATGGTTCTTCACATAGCAGACCACTTCTTCCATCTCCTCCAGAGCCTGAGCCATCTTCTGCTCCCAAGACTCGGTATCTGCAACGACGTGAGAGACGTGGCATTTCCAGGGATCCGTCGGATACACCGGGCGTGTAGTATCGAAGTCAACGTACCTGGTAGACCCCGTATACTCGTAAGGTCGCAGTATAGGCTTCAGGTGCTTGGGCCCGTCCTGAGAGGCAACAATCGAGCCGTAGATCCGGTCAGCGGCATCATGGGCGAGCTCAATAAGCAACAGCATCTGCGGGAAGGTATTGTCCTTCAAGGTCACACATTCGCCGAGCCATTGTCTGGTGATCCGGACCATCTGAGGGAATAGCCATGGCTTGCCGTTGCCATCATCGTCATGGAAGTACCTATCGAGAGTCAATTTGGCAAGACGGAGAGCAATCTCCTGCTCCCTGCGGTTCCGCAGGCTATACAGGGTATGCAGACTGGGCTCTCCGACAATCGGGGCATTCTCCGTCTTAGTCGGAATGTCTGCCGTGGAGAGCGCTTTCCGGGAGTCCTGGGTGAAGCGGGCAGTAAGCTTCTCCCCGGGTAAGTCATA
>PWZA01000170.1 GCA_003567655.1 Dehalococcoidia bacterium | reverse complement strand
CTGCATAGCCTGCTCAAGAGCGGCAGGCGTGAGGATTACGTCCAGGGCACAGGATTCAAGCTCTTCAGGGGAGTATCCAAAGCCCCTCTCCACCGATGGACTGATATAGGTGAACTTCAAATCCATGTCCGTTGTCCAGATGATATCACTGGCATTCTCCGAGAGAAGGCGATACCTCTCCTCGCTATTCCGCAGTGCTGCCTGCGACTGCCTCTGCGCTGTCACGTCGCGGACAAGCTCAATGATCACCGTGGCATCGCCACTATCGTCAAGCATAGGGAAGGCATATACTTCAAGGTAGCGCTCTTCCTCTCCTTCACTGAACACACTGAATTCCTCGCTCTCGGGCTTCCCCGTCCTCAATGCACGCATGCCGGGACATGACTCACAGGGTTCGCTGCGGCCGTGATAGGCCTGGTAGCATTTCCTGCCTGCCAGCCAGGGCATATCTGAATGCCAGGTCTCCATCGTCCTGTTGCTGCTGACGATGTTCAAGTCTTTGTCAATGACACTGATGCCATCCTGAATGGAGTCCAGTACCGCCCGCAGGAAGCGTCCGCTGCTTCTCACTTCCTCCTTTGCCTCCTTCAGTTCGGTGATATCCTCAACCATGGAGAGCACGCCGAACACTCCTCCTCCGTTATCTCTTAGCGGGGTATTCGTCCACGAGCATGTAATAATGCGACCGTCTTTCGTCGTGTTCTCGTTGATACTATGTGCTGTTTCATCGCCCTGGAGCAAACTATGCCAGATATCGTTTACAGGGGGCTGAGCCTCCTCCGGCACGATGATGTCACAGGGATGCTGTCCCTTGGCCTCTTTCTCTGTGAAGCCGAATATCGCGGCCGCTCCGGGATTCCAGTTCTGTACGCGGAAGTCTGCATCCCAGACGATCAGTCCGATAGGCATTCGATCCACCTGCAGGCTCAGTTGCTCGTTCAGTCGCCTGGTCTCCTCCTCCGAAGCCTTCACTTCTCCCTGCGCCCTCTGCATTCCGGAATCATACAGGCTGGAAAGAACCAGTGAAACAACGTATATCGCGGCTACCCTGGCTAACAGCGTGTCCTCGGGTATACCCGGTAATGGAGACGTAGTGCTCCCCGCGATCGCCAGCACAACACACACAAGAAGAGTGGCCAATGATACCGCCACCCCATGCCTCCAACCCAGGAACAGCGGGGTCGCCAGCGGCAGCAGAAGCAGGAACAATAGACCCGTCCCCCCATGCCCTCCACTGGCAAATAGATATACGAAAAACGAGGACATTACAGCAACGAAGATGCGTCTCGGCACCACAGAATCCGGCTTCCTGTATGCCCACAACAATATGCCCAGCGACATCACGGAGACAGAAAGATCGAAGATGCCGAGTATGAACAGCCCTTTTTCGACAGCGTCGATGCCGAAGATGAGAGTGACAACCGCAGCCAGCCCTACGGCGCCCAGGAAGACGCGTCTCCTCATAGATGAGTCATTCATCTTAATAACAAGCACCTCTTCCTACCCCTTCTTTCCCCCTCGCCTCATAACCGCAGAGTCCCGCGACCTCCGGCTTCTTGTGCCTGCCACCCCGTCTTCTCCCACCGTGGCAGTAACATAGTTGGTCTTCGCTTTGATGGTCTCTATCTGCTCTGCGGTAAACAGCCTCCACCCCCGCCAGTCCCGATACTCGACATCGGAAACCACTCCTTCTTTTATCCACCTGAAGAGGGTACTCCTGCTGACGCCCACCAGCCGACAAACCTCGGCCGTCCTGTAATAAGTCCGGTCATCAACCACAACGGGCATTACTTCGTCCTCTGAAACTACTTAGGTATACCATACTATGCCGCACGTACACGGAGGCGTCAATCACCCGTTTGTACCGCGTGCCCAATACTATAGTCCTGTGGCTGCCAGCCGGCCCTCAAGGAGCGCATGCCTGTTACAAGACGGCAGTACCCCTTCCCCCGACCAACAGATATCACTGCACGGCGGCAGGCCGGCGGAGTCAGTAAGGATAAAGGTGTTGATTGTTCTTGAGCTGTAGTGGAGTATTGAGAAACAAAGAACGAGCCTCTCAACCAGAGAATCCGGAGGCACCGGCCCGGGCGGCCCCGGTTCGTGACGCACGGCCGGGCTGATTATCGCTTCACGATGGGCAGGATCAGCTCTTCGTCTTTTCTCAACTCGATGATGCGGTCGCGGATCATAGCGGCTTTCTCGAACTCCAGATTCCTGGCCGCAGTCTTCATCTGGGCTTCCAGTTGCTTGATAAGCCGGCTCATCTCCTCACTGGAGACGGGCATGGCCGTATAGGGAGCCCTTTTCTCTGCTACCGCTTGAACCCTCTCCGTTATGTCCTTAACGGCCTTCCTGATTCCCTGAGGGGTTATGCCGTGCTCCCTATTATAAGCTTCCTGAACGTGACGCCGGCGGCCGATCTCCTCTATGGCCCTCTGCATGGATCTAGTGGTGGTATCTGCGTACATTATGACGTGAGCATTCAGGTTCCTGGCGGCACGCCCCATGGTTTGAATGAGAGCTTCCTCCGATCTGAGATACCCTTCTTTGTCAGCATCGAGTATTGCGACAAGACTTACCTCGGGCAAGTCCAGCCCCTCGCGAAGGAGGTTGACCCCCACCACCACGTCGTAGACGCCGAGGCGGAGGTCGCGCAGAGTCTCCACCCGTTCTAACGTCTCCACCTCCGAATGCAGATAGTGTGTCTTTATCTCCGTCTCTTTCAGGTATTCACTCAGTTCCTCTGCCATGCGCTTGGTCAGCGTGGTGACAAGGCAACGTTCGCCGGCGGCCACCCTCTCCTTTATACCGTGGACCAGGTCGTCGATCTGCCCCTTGACCGGCCTGACCTCCACGGTGGGCTCGAGCAAGCCAGTGGGACGCACCAACTGCTCCACTATCTGCTGGCTGTGCTCATACTCGTAGGGCTTCGGAGTGGCGGAGACATAGATAACCCGGTTGATGCGTCTGTTGAATTCCTCGAAATTCAGCGGGCGATTATCGAGGGCCGACGGAAGGCGAAAGCCATAATCAACCAGTGTCCGCTTTCGCGAGGCATCGCCGTGATACATGCCTCTTATCTGAGGCAGGGTCATGTGTGATTCATCAATGAAGAGAAGGAAGTCCCGCGGAAAGTAGTCAAGGAGCGTCCACGGACTACTGCCGGGCGCTCGTCGCTGGAGATGACGGGAGTAGTTTTCAACCCCGGTGCAATAGCCCATCTCCTGCAACATTTCCATGTCGTATTTGGTTCGAGCCTCAAGCCTCTGTGCTTCGAGCAGCTTTCCCCGGCCTCGCAGTTCTTCCAGTCGCAGCTCAAGTTCAGTTCTGATATCCTCGATGGCCATCAGCAGCTTGTCGCGAGAGGTAACAAAGTGCTTCGCCGGATGAATATCCACCCGTTCACAATGGCCCACTACTTCACCGGTGAGAGGGCAAACCTCCACAATACGCTCAATCTCGTCGCCCCAGAACTCGATTCTGACGGCTGTCTCCTGGTAAGCCGGTTGAATCTCAAGAGTATCTCCTCGAATGCGAAACCTTCCTCTAGTGAAGTCATAGTCGTTTCGCTCATATTGCATATCGACCAAACGCCGTACCAGGCTATCTCGCTTGTAGAGCTTGCCCCTCTCCACGGTAACTGCAAAGCTATGATACTCTTCAGGCTCCCCCAGGCTATAGATGCAGGAGACCGAGGCAACAATGATTACATCTTCGCGCGTGAAAAGAGCCCTGGTGGCTGCATGCCTCAGTTTTTCGATTTCCTCATTCACATCGGTTTCTTTCTCGATATACAGGTCGGTGCTGGGAATGTAGGCCTCGGGCTGATAATAGTCGTAGTAACTGACAAAATACTCCACCGCATTGTCGGGAAAGAACTCTTTGAACTCGGTTACCAGTTGGGCGGCGAGGGTCTTGTTGTGGCACATGACAAGCGTGGGCTTCTGCACCCTTTCGATCACACAAGCCATGGTGAACGTCTTGCCGCTGCCGGTAACACCGAGCAGTGTCTGGTCCCGGTAACCCTTCTGCAGGCCTTCAACCAGCCTGTTCACAGCTTGCGGCTGGTCACCGGTAAGACCGAAATCGGAAACCACTTTAAATGACGGCATCGAGAGTACTCACAGGTGTTGGCAATAACACACCCAAATATACAAGAAACAAAGGGATTTTCATAATCGAAACCTCTCGATCGACTGTCCTGATGCACGCATCTTCCGCCTCGCTTCCGCAGGGAGGGTGTCCTGTTGCTCTACCGTCTGCAAATGCCCCCTGACCCCGTCTCTTGCCACGGATGTCAAAGCAGGCTGAGGGCTTCTCTTGAGCGCCAAGCTAATCCTGGTTTGGTGTACTGAACGAGTACAAAGTCTTGACAACAGGGCTGTCAGGACACATAATCTGGCTTTGACCAGTACCGAATCATATAGCAGTGCGGAAAGGTAACCCGACAGAGAAGCGTGGCGGGATAGTTTCCTCCTTTGCAGGCTTGCTCCCGCTGTTCACGGTGGCCCACTTTGTCCACCATCTGACGATGGCCTTGCTACCTCCTCTGATGCCCTTCATTCGCCGTGATTTCTCTCTCTCGTACACACAGGCCGGCGGGTTGATTACAGCCCACAGCATTGCCTACGGAATCAGCCAGTTTCCGGCAGGACTGGCCGGGGATCGCTTCGGCTCAAGGATCCTGCTTACCATCGGCGTTGCCGGAGTAGCACTGGCCGGTCTCATGATAGGCTTTGCGCCAAACTACATCGCTATGGCAGTTCTGCTGGTCGTGATGGGGCTGGCGGGGGGGGGATACCATCCCTCGGCATCACCCCTGGTCTCAGCATCGGTCAAGCCGGCATACCGCGGCAGGGCTCTGGGTGTTCATCAGATAGGCGGCACCATGAGCTTTTTCCTGGCACCCCTGATCGCAGCAGGCATTGCCACCGCTCTGGGCTGGCGGGGCACATTCATCGCCGTGGCCATCCCCACACTATGCATAGGTATAGCATTTCACCTTATCTTGAGCAGGGCGGGTTATGCCGGCACTCCGGTGGTCAGGTCACCGAAAACTCCGATGGTGACAGCGGAGCCCGGCGGGCGGCGGCGGCTGGTGGCCTTTGTCTCCATAGGCATTGCCAGCATGGTGCTGTTGCAGTCCACGCTCAAGTTCGTCCCTCTCTACGCGGTCGACGTGCTCGGCGCCAGTGAGGAGCGGGGCGCCGCCCTCTTGTCAATCGCCTACTTCGGTGGCATCTGGGGCGGCCCCCTGGGCGGTCAACTGTCTGACAGATTGGGGAGGATTCCGGTAATGATCGCCGTCGGCCTTATCTCCGGGCCTGCGATCTATCTGCTCAAGCACGTGTCCCTGGATGTGAGCATTTACGCCGTCCTGTTGCTCATGGGAACCGCTATGCATACGGGCATGCCGGTGGTCGAGTCCTACATAATTAGCAATGTTTCACCGCAGAGACGTTCCGGTGTTCTCGGCCTCTACTATACGATCAGTCGGGGCGGGCCGACCATAACTGTACTGCTGGGACGCCTCATCGACGCTTACCAGTTCTCGTTCATGCTGTCGGCCGTGGCGATTGTGATGACGGTGGTGGCCGTTGCCGGCACGGCTTGTCTGCGCGGAGGGAGGACGCAACCGGACGGCTCGACCCATTGACCCGGCATCTGCGGCAAAGGCGGACGATAGATTGCCTTGTTTGACAGATTGAGGTGTGTTAATATCACCCTATCGTCCGCAGGGACGGCAGAAAGGGATCTGAGATATGAAGTCCTACGATGAACTCTCCAGAGAGCAGGCGAGTAGAGAGAACAGCCTGGTATCCAAGCTAATGGAAGAGCTCGGAATGGAGGAGTTGGCCGGTTTTGAGAGCGAGCTGACCGAGCGGCAAAGCGTGACTCTGTTCAAGATCACGACCGAAATAGAAGACACTCAGGCTGCCTTGAATCAGGCTGAGCAACTGACCCAGAGGCTCAGGAAGCACCTGGAGCGCCTGAAGAAGCTCCACCAGATCCTCTCCAAGTGAGTTCAAGCAACGCAAGAATATAGCTCGATGCACTCCGAATCAGAAACGCCGGTCAGACTCCGGTTTGCACCCAGCCCCACGGGCCATCCACATCTAGGCAACATCAGGTCCGCCCTCTTCAACTGGCTCTTCGCGCGCCATCACGGTGGAAAGCTCATATTACGGATTGAAGATACCGACGTTGCCCGCAAGGTAGAAGGAGCAGTGGAGACTATAGCAGGCAGCCTGCAGTGGCTGGGACTGGACTGGGACGAAGGGCCCTATTTCCAGTCCCGGCGATTGTCTGACTATCACGACATCGCAAACAGACTGCTTCAGGAGAATCATGCCTATCTCTGTTACTGCTCTGCCGAACGATTGCAGGCCATGCGTGAGGAACAGGCAAAGCGTAAACAGCCACCGAGATATGACCGCCGCTGCAGGGATTTGACAGAGAAGGACAGGGCGCACCTGGAAGCAGCGGGGGTCACTCCCGTGCTGCGCTTTCGAATGCCTCTTGAAGGCGAGACCTCCGTCCGCGACCTGATTCACGGCGAGGTGGCCTTCAAACACGACACTCTGGACGATTTCGTCCTGCTGAAGTCCGATGGTTACCCTACCTATCACCTCGCCAACGTAATCGATGACCATGCGATGGCTATCTCGCATGTTCTTAGAGCAGATGAATGGCTTTCCAGCACTCCGCGCCATGTACTGCTTTATCGGGCTTTGGAATGGCAGCCTCCCCGCTTCGCCCATCTGCCCATAATCCTCGGGCCCGACCGGGCAAGGCTCTCTAAGAGGCACGGCGCCACGTCTATAACGGAGTACCAGAGGCAAGGATATCTTCCAGAGGCAATGGTCAACTTCCTGGCCCTTCTGGGCTGGTCACTCGACGACCGGACCGAACTGCTGTCCCGGGATGAACTGATAAAGCACTTCTCTCTGGACAGGGTAGGAAAGACGGCAGCAATCTTCAACAGGGAAAAGCTGGAATGGATGAACGGGATTTATCTGCGCAAACTCAGCCTGGATGAATTCATTGAGCGGGCGATGCCATTTCTCGATAGAGATCTGCCGGAATCGGTCAGCCGTCCGCTCGACGAGGTATATGTGCGAGGGGTTCTATCGCTGATTCAAGAACGGGCCAGGACACTGGCTGAGGCTCCTCAACTTGCAGCCTTTTTCTTCGTCGATGAGATCGAGTACGACGCAGCCCTTCTTCTGTCCAAGAAGATGGATGCGGCATCGGCTGCCGGAGCTCTTTCGGTTGCCCTTGAGGCAGTGAAAGGACTGACGACCTGGGAAGCAGCCGGACTCGAGGATATCATGAGGCCTCTGGCGAATGAACTGAGCTTAAGCACGAGGGATTTCTTCGGCCTGCTAAGGGTCGCCGTTACAGGGCGTACTGCGGCACCGCCGTTGTTCCAGACGATGGAGGTATTGGGGAAAGAGAAATGCCTTAAGCGGTTTAGCGCAGCTCTTCAGCTGTTATGCAACCTGCGCTGATCAACGCCCCGGACATAATCCAGGCCGATATCTAAGCGTGCTTCCGCGTCTTCCGAACCCCCCGACACAGTCAATTCTCACGCAATCGTTGCTTGAGAAGCCCCAAAGGTATTGACAAGGTATACGTCTTGTAGTAAGAATATATGAGTGTAACGTAAACCATAAGGAGGGCACGATGGCGACAGCTTATTGTATGAAGTGCAGAAAAAAGGTGGAGATGAGAAACCCGATGAGGGTAACCCTCAAGAACGGCAGACCGGCAACTCAAGGTGTTTGCCCGGTCTGCAGCACAAAAGTGTTCAGAATAGGAAAAGCATAAGCCCGGTAGTTGCTGGTTCTCACCGCCTGTTCAGAGGTGTTGCTCGCAGCGAGCGACATTCTTCACTCGTTTGAAATCCAGGAGTAGCGGGCCTGGATCTATGTGGCATGCATATCCCGGGGAAGCGTCATTGCCCCTCAGGTGCTCTTGTGCGCCGCGAGGGGCACAAGCTTCAACGGCAGGTTCGCACAATCTACGGCACGCCCTCCGGCTCCTGCTATCACGTGCGCCGCGGAGCTCCCCCTCATTCACGTATTCTGCTTTAAGGCCTTTCAATTCACTATAAATTAGGGTAAACTGGAGCAAACATGGCTCAGAACTACAACCCCCGGGACATCGACGAGAAATGGCAACAGAGGTGGGCGACTGACGGACTTTACGAGGTAAAGGACGAAAGCAGTCGCCCACAGTTCTACGCCCTCACCATGTTCCCTTACACTTCCGGAGATTTGCACATCGGCCACTGGTACACTATGGCCCCTTCAGACGTTTACGCCAGATTCAAGAGGATGCAGGGCTATAACGTGCTTCATCCCATGGGATTCGATGCCTTCGGTCTGCCGGCAGAGAATGCCGCTATCAGCCATGGCATTCATCCTTACGAGTGGACCATGAGAAACATCGAGAACATGCGTCGGCAACTCAAGAGCATGGGGGCGATGTATGACTGGAGACGCGAGGTAATCACCTGCCTGCCCGAATACTACAGGTGGACGCAGTGGCTCTTCCTCAAGCTTTACCATGCCGGGCTTGCCTATAGAGCAGGGGCCGCAGTCAACTGGTGCCCCAGATGCCAGACAGTACTGGCCAACGAGCAGGTCGTCGGGGAGGGCTGCTGTGACAGGTGCGGCACGACCGTGACCAAGAAAGCCCTTGAGCAGTGGTTTTTCAGGATCACCAGGTACGCTGAGGAACTACTCGATTATGGCGGCCTGGACTGGCCTGAACGCACAAAGGCTATGCAGAGGAACTGGATAGGCAAGAGCGAGGGCGCTGAGATATCCTTCCGACTCGACGACCCGGGGACAGAGCAGAAAGAGATCAGGGTTTTCACCACTCGTCCTGATACCATCTTCGGGGTGACTTTCTTCCTGCTGGCGCCGGAGAACCCTCTGGTTCGGCGGTTAACTGCCCGGGAGCACAAGGCCGAGGTTGACGAATACGTTGCCTGGTGTCGGCAGCAAGCCGAGTATGAACGCGTGGCGCCGGGCAGGGAGAAGACCGGTGTCTTCCTGGGCAGTTACGTTATCAACCCACTGAGCGGAGAGCAGGTGCCCATCTGGATTACCGATTATGTACTGCCTACATACGGAACGGGCGCAGTAATGGCGGTTCCTGCTCACGACGAGCGGGACTTCGCATTTGCCAGGAAGTTCAACCTGCCTGTGCGGATGGTTATCGCACCACCGGACTGGCCAGGTGAGGAACTGGCCGAGGCGTATACCGGGCCGGGCATAATGGTCAACTCCGCGGGCTTCAGCGGTATGCCGAGTGAGCAAGGGTATGAGGCCATTTGCGACCTGCTGGAGAAGGAGGGGCGGGGCAAGCGCACGGTGACATACCGTCTTCGTGATTGGCTTATCTCCAGGCAAAGGTACTGGGGAGCGCCCATTCCTATTGTTCATTGTCAGAAGTGCGGCACAGTTCCGGTCCCCGAGGAGGATTTGCCCGTCCTGCTACCTCCCGATGCCGAGTTCAAGCCAACCGGCGAATCTCCTCTCAAGTACTCGGAGAGTTTCGTCAATACCGCCTGCCCCGGGTGCGGAGGTCTGGCACAAAGGGAAACCGATACCATGGACTCATTTGTGTGCTCCTCCTGGTATTTCTTGAGGTACACCAGCCCCCAGACCACGGATGCCCCCTTCGATGATTCCAGAGTGAAACACTGGCTACCTGTGGATTTGTACACCGGCGGCGCTGAGCACGCAGTTATGCACCTGTTCTACGCCCGTTTCTTCACCAAAGCGTTGAGGGACATCGGCCTGATCGACTTCGACGAGCCTTTTACCCGCCTGTTCAACCAGGGGATTATAGTTTACGGCGAAGGCAAGATGAGCAAGTCGAGGGGAAATGTGATTGCCCCCGATGAGTATGTAGCCGAACTGGGAGCCGATGCCATGCGCGGGTATCTCATGTTCATCGGCCCCTGGGAACTGGGGGGAGAGTGGAACGACAGGGGGCTTGTGGGCATCAGTCGATGGCTGAACCGGGTATGGAAGCTGGTAACGACGGACTATGTTCCGGGCGCCGGGCAAGCAGAAGATGCCGATGATGCAAGGGAATTCCTGCACATGACTCATAAGACGATAAAGAAGGTGGGGGCCGACCTGGAGAACCTCCGCTTTAATACAATGCTGGCCAGCCTGATGGAGTTCACAAACTATCTGTCGAAGATCAAGGAGAGAGGGGCGGTTCCGGATTCACTGTGGCGAGAAGCGATGAGCACTTTGCTGCTTCTGATGGCCCCCACCGCTCCTCATCTTGCCGAGGAGATGTGGAGCAAAAAGGGGCATTCCTACAGTATTCACACCCGGGCATGGCCCGAGTACAACGAGGATCTTGCCCGCGAGGAGGAGATCGTTCTCGCCATTCAGATAGACGGCAAACTGCGCGACAAAGTGCTTGTGCCGGCATCTATAAGCGAGGGCGAGGCCAAGGAACTGGCATTAGGTCGAGAGCGGGTCAGATCATACATCAACGGTAAGGAAGTGCGCAGCGTAATCTATGTCCCACAACGGGTGATCAATATTGTTCTATCCCCGGTGCAATCGGGGTAAGGTAAGCACAGAGCAAGGAGGGAGCATGAAGATAGCATTTATCGGCGGGGGAGCTATGGGCGAAGCGATGATCAGGGGTATTCTCGCGAAGAAGGTAGCTTTGCCGCAGGATATGGTGGTTAGCGACGTAAGCGCCGTGCGGCGCGAATGGCTGAACAAGGAGTACGGCGTGAGCACGCTGGATGATAACCGAAAGGCCGCAGAGAACGCCGACCTGATCGTCCTGGCAGTAAAGCCCCAGAACCTGCGCCAGGTCGCCGACGATCTTAAATCACCTTCTCCCGGACAGCTAGTGCTATCCATATTGGCCGGGGGCACTCTCTCCAATCTATGCCGGGACTTCAACCACTCCTCTGTAGTCCGGGCTGCGCCCAATATGCCGGCACAAATCGGACAGGGGATAACCGTCTGGTCGGCAACAGCCGAGACCAGCGACGAACATAAGGAGCTGTCTCAGGCCGTGCTCGGGGCCCTGGGGAAAGAGATCTATGTCGCCGATGAGAAATACCTGGATATGGCTACTGCATTGGGAGGCAGCGGTGCGGCTTATGTCTTTCTCTTCATAGAGGCTTTCATCGACGCCGGTGTTCACGTCGGCCTGCCCCGGCATATAGCTCATGAAGTCGTGCTGCAAACTGTGATCGGCTCCGCCTGTTCTGTTGAGAAGATGGCGAAGCACCCGGCCGAGTTGAAGAACATGGTTACCTCGCCGGGAGGAACCACCACCGAGGCTCTTCTCCAGCTAGAGAAGGGTGCATTCCGCTACCACCTTATTGAGGCTGTGGCTGCAGCTCACGGCAAAGCTCAACGCCTGTGAGGGTTGCAATGAATATGGATTCTAATCTTGAGTACCGCAACTGCCCCTGCTGCGGGCAGGACGATTTTGAGGTGCTCTTCGAATCTAATATGGAGGGCGGCGACTTCGGCAGAGCAGCGCGGACGGTATACATGCTCCCCGGTCGTAGATGGGGCAGGCACGTAAAGTGCCGTAACTGTCAGTTGATCTATGTCAACCCCGTGGAGAAGGCGGGCAGAATCAACGAAGCATACTCACAGAGAAGAACCATAGATGCCTCCATCATGCGCAAGACTCGCCTCAACGCTACACGATCGCAGTTGGCGCTGATCGGGGAGCGCAAGAACTGTGCGAGCCTCCTCGACGTTGGCTGCGGTGAGGGGTTCTTCCTGTTCAATGCCTCGAGAGCCGGATATGACGCAAAGGGAATCGAAATATCAGATGATGCGGCAGAATATGCCAGAAGCGAATTCGGCCTTGATGTAGAAGCAAAACCCTTTGAGGAACTGCGGCTCCCTGATAGCTGCTTCGATGTCATTACTCTATGGCAGGTTCTGGAGCATGTGCCGTACCCTCTTGTGATGCTCAGAGAGGCTCATCGCATATTGAAGCCGGGAGGATTGCTTGCACTGTCGACTCCAAACGCAAAAGGAGTACCGGCCAGGATTCTGGGAAGAAGGTGGTGGAACATAAGGATGCTACATATAAACCAGTTTACTACCAGGACTCTTACCGCGGTTCTGCAGAGGTCCGGGTTTAAGGACATATCTTCCGTATCGTATAGGGAATCCATAAGCTTGCTTATGCTGTTGATACCGATACTGAAACAACTGGGAGTATACGAGCCTTTAAGAGATCTGTTCGGGCCCGGCTCTGGTCTGGGCAGAGGCCTCAACAGAATGACACTGCCCTACCCTTCACGGCTGGACAATTGCACAATAGTCGGCTTTAAGTGAGGTGATAACATATGTTAATGAACACTATACTTCAGACGATTAAGCTTATCAGGAAGGGGGCAGTCGCCTATTTTGCCAACCGCGCCATGGTGGTCTCCTACGAGGTCACCCTCTCCTGCAACTGCAACTGCCGTCATTGTGATCTCGGGGGTGTCGTAAAGGACGAAGGGCAGATCGGTCCCGCGGAATACATTGATCTAACCCGGAGCCTGAAACCTCTGGTAGCACAGATCTCCGGCGGTGAACCACTCCTGCGCAAGGATATAGCAGAGATAGTCAGGGCCATAAAGCACTCCGCCGGCGTGCCCCATGTGATAGTCGTTACAAACGGACTGCTGCTCAACGAGAGCAGATACCTCCAACTGCGCGAGGCCGGTGTGGATCAATTCTCGGTCTCCCTTGACTTCCCCGATGAGCGCCACGATGAATTCCGACGTCGGCCGGGCTTATACAGACGTCTGGAGCAGACTCTCCCTCGATTGGCAAGTTTCGGCTTCCGGGATATTGTGCTGAACACCGCTGTTACTCGAGCCAACCTGCGGGAAGTACTGCCCCTGGTAACCAAGGCTGCCGAGTGGGATGTAGCGATATCATATAGCGCATACACAGCGCTACGCACGAATGAAAGGGGCTACTGCATAGAGGATGCAGAGGATCTGCAGTTCCTGCGTGAAGCCATCAACAAACTCATCGTACTGAAGGAGCAGGGAGCCAGAATAGTCAACTCGGACCACGTACTCAAAAACACAGCACGCTTCTTTGAGCAGGGGCGCATGCCCAACTGCAAGGCAGGCACGAGGTTTCTCATCGTTATGCCTGACGGCAATTTGGTGCCGTGTTCTCTGCACCGCAACAAGTACTCCAGCCGAAACGAGATGATGAGAGAGTTCTCGCGCGATAACAGATGCGGGGAGTGTTATGTCGCCATAAGGTCATACAGCGAACGATCTCTCTTCGGTCACCTGAGTAGCGGGCCCATGTATATACAGCAAAAGGTCCATAGCTAACAGGTTGTACCCCTCCACTGGTGAGAGCATTCGTATCTCACAGCCTATCCCTGTTAGAACAGCAGGGCCACCTGACAGCCACACGGATCATCCCCCTACTACCAGAAAGGCGGGCCAGCTACTGATTAGAGCCGTCTACCTGCCCTACCTGACAAGCGGTGGCTAAGTGGCGGTCGGAGTCTGGCCGGGATACAGCTTGTGCCATTTCGCCAGCAGTTCTTCCCGCGATTCCTTGTAATCCGGGTCAGGAACGCAACAGTCGACAGGGCAAACCTCAACGCACTTCTGTGTGTCAAACCAGCCCACACATTCGGTGCATCTGTCCGGGTCGATTACATAGATCTCGTCCCCCTCGGTTATGGCCTCGTTCTTGCATTCCGGCTCGCAGGCACCACAGCTAATGCACTCATCAGTTATCTTGTATGCCATACTCTATGTATCCCTCCTTCTATGTCCTTGATTTTACACTTCGTCTTTACCAAGGGCAAGCCCGACAGGCGCGGAGAACTTCTCCTGCAGGGCTACAGCCACGTGTGTGGGAACCATTCCTTCAAGACAGCCTCCCAGTTTGGCCACCTCCTTAATCAGCGATGAGCTAAGAAACTGATACTGAGAACTGGTCATCAGGCAAAGCAGCTCGATATCCGGAGCCAGCTTCCTGTTCATCAAGGCCATCTCAAACTCGCGCTCGAAATCAGAATTGGCTCTAAGGCCACGGATCATAATCCTTCCTCCCTCCTGATGTATGAAATCCACCGTCAGCCCCTTGAAAGCCTTGACCTCAACATTGGACAGGCCGGCCACCGCCTGCTCCACCAGGTTCACCCTTTGCCCCAAAGAGAACAGCGGCCTCTTGCCGGGGTTCTCATAAATGCCAACTATCACCTTGTCCATCAGGGCCGCCGTTCGCTCGATGATATCCATATGCCCGCAGGTAAGAGGATCAAAGGTCCCGGGATAAACTGCTACGGTCATAGCTTAGCCTCCTTCTGATATATAGATATGAAGGTATCGCCATAGCGGCGTTGTGTAACAAGGAGCAGGCCGTTGTAATCGGCCTGCAAGGGGAAGCGATTCGCGTGAAAGTATACGACCGCGGCATTATCTGCCAGCAGATCCGACTCGGCGATACTCGTAAGCAGCTTGCCTGCGGAAGCATCGGAGTAGGGAGGGTCCAGAAAAACGACGTCATATTGATCGCTGAGGAAGGTCACTGCCTTGCTCGCACTGCAGCAGTAAACGTGTGCTCGTTGCGTTTCCCCTATCTTATGCAGGTTGCTCCTGATAATGTCGCAACAGCTCCTTCTCTGGTCCACGAAATCGACCCACTCCGCACCGCGGCTTAGAGCTTCAATACCCAAGGCACCACTGCCGGCGAACAAGTCGAGCACCCGGCGCCACTCCGTAGCCCTGTTTTCGAGAAGGGAAAAAATCGCGTTTCGCACCACACTTGACGTAGGTCTGACGGACCTCTTAGTCAGTGTTTTCAGTCGCGTTCCCCTTGCTGTACCGCCGGTAACCCACATTGTGTTAGCCTTTGATGACTGGTATGTGCTATTATATTATCATTCTGCATACTGGTTCAAGGCAGCGCGGCTTGTTGACTGCAAAAGCAGTGTGTTCTATACTTTGGTTTAGACTGCAATAGAGGTTGAAATGAGCACTGGATTTGAAAGATTCTCTGAAGGAGCTCGCAGGGTTCTCACTCGAGCTCAAGGAGAGGCACAGCGCCTGGGCCACAGCTACATCGATACCGAGCATATACTGTTGGGTATAGCCGGGGAAGAGTCGGGTGTCACAGCCAGGGTCCTCAGTAATCTGGGCATGTCGATGAGCAAGATCCAGGCTGCTGTGGAGTTCGTGATCGGCAAGGGAGAGCGCAGGGCTACCACCGGTGAAATCGACCTGGCTCGTAGGGCTAAGAGGGCCATCGAGTTTGCTGTGGATGAGGCGCGGCGTCTCAACTCCAACTACATCGGCGTTGAGCACCTTCTGCTCGGATTACTTCGCGAAACTGAAGGTGTCGCTTTCAGTGTTCTGGAGAGCCTCGGTATCACCCTGGAACGTACACGTGAAGAGGTGAACCGGGTCGTCAGGCAAGAGTCAATGCGTGCTAGAAGCGCAGGACGAACCGCCAGTCGCACGCCTACTCTGGACCAGCTCGGCACAGATCTAACTGCCCTGGCCCGGGCGGACAAGCTCGATCCCATTGTCGGACGGCACCAGGAGATTGAGCGGGTGGTTCAGATACTGAGTCGTCGCAACAAGAATAACCCCGCCCTTATCGGCGAGCCCGGTGTGGGTAAGACAGCCGTAATTGAAGGGCTGGCCCAGCGCATAATAGTGGGAGAGGTTCCTGAGGTGCTGCAGGGCAAGAGGATTGTGGCCTTAGATATAGGTGCACTTGTGGCGGGCACGAAATACCGCGGTGAGTTCGAGGAGCGGCTAAAGAGGGTGATCGAGGAGGAGAAGACAGCCGGTAACTGTATCCTGTTCATTGACGAGATGCAAACTATCGTCGGCGCAGGAGCGGCTGAGGGTGCGGTGGATGCCGCCAACATACTGAAGCCAGCGTTGTCGCGAGGCGAGATACAATGCATTGGTGCCACCACACTGGATGACTATCGCAAATATGTAGAGAAGGACCCTGCTCTGGAACGGCGATTTCAGCCTGTTTTGGTCGCCGAACCGACCGCGGAAGAGACTTTGTCTATACTGCGCGGTATCAAACACAGGTACGAGGAATTCCATCAACTGGAGATCAGCGATGAGGCACTGGAGGCGGCTGCTTCCCTGGCCACGAGATACATAGCAGACCGCTTCTTGCCTGACAAGGCTATCGATCTGGTGGACGAGGCAAGTTCCCGAGTGCGGATCAGGAGAGGCAGCCCTCCTATCGGCCTGGCCGAAGCGAAACGGGCTTTGGAGAGTGTACGTAAGGAAAAGGAATCCGCCATGTCTGCTCAGCAATATGAATACTCCGGCGAACTACGTGACCGGGAGCTTCAGCTCATGGAGAAGATCGAGACCATGGAGCAGGAGTGGCAAGCCAAGCAGGAAGAAGGCCGCCCGGTAGTTACCTCTGAGGATATCGCCGAGGTAGTGAGTATGTGGACTAGCATACCTGTGGTTAAGTTGACGACCGACGAAACCAGTCGTCTTCTGCAGATGGAGGAGGCCTTACATCACCGTATCATCGGCCAGGATGAGGCCATAGATACAGTGGCTAAAGCGGTGAGGAGGGCGCGCGCCGGATTGAAGGATCCGAGACGACCTATCGGCGCATTCATATTCTTGGGCCCCACCGGTGTGGGCAAGACTGAACTGGTCAGGGCTCTGGCAGAGTTTATGTTCGGAAGTGAAGACGCCCTGGTCAGGCTCGACATGTCAGAGTTCATGGAGCGTCACACGGTAGCTCGCCTGGTCGGAGCCCCGCCGGGCTATATCGGCTATGAGGAAGGTGGCCAGCTGACGGAGGCGGTGAGGCGGAAGTCGTACACTGCCATTCTGCTAGATGAAATCGAGAAGGCCCATTATGATGTGTTCAATATACTCCTCCAGATATTCGATGATGGGCACCTGACGGATGCCAAGGGGCGCAGGGTTGATTTTCGTAATAGCATTATAGTGATGACCAGCAATGTCGGGGCCGAACTCATCAAGCGTGACATGACCATAGGGTTTTCCAGCCACATGGACTCAGACGACAAGCAGCACGTCGAGTACGACAAGATGAAGGAGAAGGTGCTCGGCGAGATGAAAAGGATCTTCCGCCCCGAGTTCCTCAACCGCCTGGACGCCACGGTTGTGTTCCACGCTCTAAATAAAGACCATATTCGCCAGATTGTTGACCTCATGCTCGACCAGGTTGTTGCCTCTCTCAGAGAGAAGAGCGTTACCCTGGAGATCACCGAAGAGGCCAAGGACTTCATAGGTAACAAGGGCTATGATCCGGTATTCGGAGCCCGCCCCCTGCGTCGGACCATCCAGACTCTGATTGAAGATCAACTGTCCGAGGCTCTGCTTCGCGGCGATTTCCTTTCTGGAGATACGGTGCTGGTGGATTGTGTCGACGAGAACATCGTCATAAAGCCACTGGTCACGGAGGCGGCATAAGCCCGGCTCAAGAGATAATCACAGCACCTCTGCCCGGCAGGATAATACGCATTGCTGTCCGTGAGGGTGATGCGGTAGAGGCGGGGACCACAATCTGCATCATAGAAGCTATGAAGATGGAAAACCCGATAATATCTCCGGTCGTAGGCTCTGTTACGGAAGTGTCAGTCTCGCAGGGTCAGGCGGTCAAGACCGGAGATACGCTAGCGTCTATTGAGTATTAGTCTCCCCGACCAGCAGATTTGAAGTCCAACAGTCAGGGCAAATCCAGACCCAGAAGCATTTTCATCTGCCAACAGTGCGGCAAAGAAAGCCCCAAGTGGTTAGGCCGCTGTCCTGATTGCCAGGTATGGAATAGCTTCGTCGAGACCAGGGTGACTTCCGCCCGCGCTGGCGTACGCACACGCTGCTCAGGAAACAGCCTCCAGGAACTCTGCCAGGTAGAGGGAGCTGACTTCCCTCGCTTCGATCTCGGTTTCTCTGAAGTCGACCGCGTTCTCGGAGGAGGGCTCGTTCCCGGCTCACTGGTACTTGTCGGCGGTGAACCGGGCATAGGCAAGTCCACTCTTCTGCTCCAGATTTCGGCAAAGCTGGCTGAGAGCAACAAGGTCGTCGCCTACATCTCGGGCGAAGAATCCGCCAATCAGATAAAGCTCAGAAGTGCGCGCCTGGGAATAGGAGGCAAGGGCATCTACTTCCTCTCCGAACCCGACCTGGCAGCCGTCTTGGAATGCCTGGAAGGGCTTTCTCCGGGGTTAGCGGTTATCGATTCCATTCAGACGATGTATCTGGAGGACGTGGCAGGGACTCCGGGCAGCATCTCCCAGGTGCGCGAATGCACCTGGCGACTAGAGAGGTGGGCGAAACAGAACAATGTGCCTCTCTTGATCACGGGCCACGTGACCAAGGAGGGAGCCATAGCCGGCCCGGGAACGCTGGAGCACATCGTTGATGTCGTCCTTTACTTTGAAGGTGAACCTTTCAGCAGTTACCGGATGCTACGTAGCGCAAAGAACCGTTTCGGCTCCACGAATGAGGTCGGGATATTCGAGATGGGAGACAGGGGTCTGGCACAGGTGGACAATCCTTCTCAGGTCTTCTTGAGTTCCTATAAGGAGGGTGCTATTGGTTCGGTTGTAGTACCCACACTCGAGGGGAGCCGGCCGCTGCTGATCGAGATTCAGGCTCTGACCACACCGAATAGCTTTACTCCGCCGAGGCGTATCGCCAACGGCGTCGATTTCAACCGCCTGCTGCTGATCATCGCTGTGCTCACCAAGCGTGCCGGGCTGAAACTGTATAATCACGACATAATAGTCAACGTCACCGGTGGATTGAGAGTGAACGAGCCGGCCATTGATCTGGGGATCGCCTCAGCCATTGCCTCCAGTTTCCTGGACAGCAAGCCAATTGCCGGCCTGGTTGCCCTCGGGGAAGTCGGGCTCAATGGAGAACTCAGGGGGATATCACGGGTCGAGAGAAGAATCGCCGAGGTTGTAAGGCTGGGCTTTTCTTCCTGTCTCACGCCTGAGCTTCCTCCGGGAATCAAGTCAGAGATCAAGGACTCCCTTCGCGCTGCGGACATTCGCCTTATCGAGGCCAGTTCCGTAGGCGAAGCCCTCAGATTAGGGCTGACAAGGGAAACCAGGGCGAAGGATGCGGCCGGCAGGAGCAGGGATAGTAGATGATGTATCGGCACCCGCACCACTTACCCCTTGAGTTCCTGTTCTCTGCCCTCGATTGCCCGAGACGAATCCGGTCTGTAGACACTCTTGTTGAGAGGGAGGGCAGTGAAAGACGGCCGTAGTTTGGGCGCAATCATAGTTGCCGCCGGTACCAGCCAGCGAATGGCAGGCAGGAACAAGATGTTTGTGCCTCTGGGAGGCAAGCCCCTGCTGGCCTGGTCTGTTGATACCTGCGAGATGTGTGGTTTCATCCCGCAGATAGTCCTGGTTCTGAACGATAAGGACATGAGGCGAGGACACATGCTGAAGGAGAGGAGGAACTGGTCCAAAGTCGTCATATGTTCGGGCGGAGCACAGCGACAGGACTCGGTGAGGGAAGGTCTGAAGCAGACAGGTAACTGCGAACTGGTCATGATTCATGACGGAGCTCGGCCTTTCTTGACCCTGGATCTAATATCCAGGGGTTTTGAGGTAGCAACGGAAACAGGGGCAGCTGTGGCAGCAGTGCCTGTCAAGGATACGATCAAGATTGTCTCTGATGACGGCTTGATCGAGGAAACCCCTCCACGCGATAGGCTATGGGCAGCGCAGACCCCTCAGATATTCCGCCTTGATATAATAACCAGGGCCTATGAGAGCCTCCGAGTTGATGTTACCGACGATGGTACTGCCGTGGAACAGATGGGTTGCCAGGTGAGTTTCTACATGGGTGATCATGGCAATATGAAGGTGACAACGCCTGAAGACCTATTACTGGCAAGGGTCCTGGCCAAGAAGAATCACTGAGCCAGGACCATTTTATATTGTGAGCGCGCATAACGAGTGAAGAGGAGAGAAGCTTTTCGGTTGACGCAAGCAGGCTATGGCGAAGCAGCCGATGCCCGAGCAGAGTAGGATGCAGCACAATTTAAGGGTTGGCATCGGCTATGATAGTCATCCTCTGGTTCCGGGACGCAGACTGGTCCTGGGAGGAGTTGATATCCCTTATGACAGAGGCCTGTCAGGCTGGAGCGATGCCGACGTGGCAACGCATGCCATAGTGGATGCACTCTGTGGAGCTGCCGCCCTTGGCGACATCGGAACTCTCTTCCCCCCGCAAGATATGCAGTACAAAGACATCTCGAGCTTGATACTGCTGAGGAAGACCGGGAATCTTCTCAAAGCCAGAGGGTTCGCCGTGGCTAACATTGACGTCACGCTGATAGCACAGAACCCGATGCTCTCCCCGTTCATCCATGACATGAGGAGATGCATAGCTCAAGCCTTAGAGGTGGATATAGAGCAGATAACGGTTAAAGCCACCTCCACGAACAGTCTGGGCTTTATCGGCAGGGAAGAGGGCATCGCTGCCCAGGCTGTGGCTTTAATCCAGAGATGAACGTCGCGCAGGGATACTATCTGCTCACAGCTGCGCCTTGCCGAGCACCATCATCTGGCAGTCAACACTGCCACCCCTCCCGCAAATCATAAACTTGACCCTCTTGCCTTCTACCAGGTGCTTCTCACTCCGAGTGCGGAGCTCTGCGAAGTCGGACTGCTCCAAAAAAGCTTTCAGGATTGAGATCCTCTCCTCCAGATCCTTGTTCCTGCAACCTGCCGCCATATAGCCCTCCACCGCCTTTCGGAATTCGTCCCTGGCGGTGCTTTCAATGCAGCGATCGAGGCTGGGGAGGATTTCAACAGAAGCCATCTTGCCGTTTCTATCACCATATGGCTGCCACGGTCAAGACTTGACAAATATGACGGGATGCATTATCCTTATTATTGACATATGTTCATAATTCACAGCGAAAAGGAGGGTAATTAGCAATGGCCAGGCCGGCTAAATTGCGCTGCGTAGACCGGTTACCGGATATAGAGTCCTTCAGGCCCGTGGGCATCCCGATCAACGATTTACAAGTCATCGGCCTCTCACTGGACGAGCTTGAATCCATCCGTCTTAAGGATCTGGAGGGTTTGGAGCAGGAGCAGTGCGCCGAGCGAATGCGAATATCCCGGCCAACGTTCCATCGCATATTGCAATCGGCCCGCAAGAAGCTGGCTGACGCCCTTATAAATGGCAAAGCCATTCAAATAGAAGGAGGCAACTTCGAGCTCGCCCAGCGTCGCTTCAGATGTGACAACGACGGGCATGAGTGGAACGTTCCTTTCGAGGTAAGAGCGAACAAGCTGCCTGTATCATGCCCGAAGTGCCTGAGCGAGGATAATCAACCTACCCCCCTGCCGCATTTTGGTGTGGGTCGACGATGCGGCAGGAGGTTTCGTGGTGGCAGGGGACGATGAGCAAAGAAATGAAAATGGAGGTGATAGAGATGCCATTCGGAGACAGAACAGGACCATGGGGCTCAGGCCCAATGACCGGACGGGCAGCTGGTCTCTGCGCCGGCTTCGGTAGGCCGGGCTACGTTAATCCAGCGCCCTGTTATCATCATTTCTACGGTTATGGCCGTCTGGGGCCGCCGGGACTGAGACGCGGCTATCGATTTGGTCGTGGTTTCGGCCGTGGTTGGCGAAGATGGAGCCCTTATCGACCCCCTTCTCGGTGAGTGTCGATAATTTGCTAAGGAGGTGAATCATGCCAGGATTTGATAGAACCGGCCCGGCCGGAATGGGGCCGATGACAGGAGGCGCCAGGGGTTATTGCAGGCCCTGGGGGATGGGGCGGATGTATGGTTACGGCAGACGGTCTGGCCTGGGACGAGGATATGGCCTCGGAAGGGGATACCGGTCTGGAATGGGTCTTCCATATGCAGAGCCTATGACATACCCTTATGCCGGATCACCCGCCACACCAGCACCGGGACCATACCCCTACGCCCCACAGATGACCCGGGAGCAGGAGCTCGGTTTCCTTAAAGACGAAGCCCAGGCAATAAAGGAGCAACTAGAGCAAATAGATGCCAGAATCAAAGAATTGGAGACAGAATAAGCCAGAAAGAGGTGGATCATGAAAGTCGCAATATCGGCACTGGCTCCTGACCTGGATGCGCAGGTAGACCCTCGCTTTGGCAGGTGTCAGCACTTCGTAATCGTTGATCCCGAGAGCATGGAGTTTGAGACTCTGGATAATTCCAGCGCCATGGCTGCCGGTGGAGCAGGCATCAGCACTGCCCAGACGATCGCCGACAAGGGGGTAGGGGTTGTGCTCACGGGTAACTGTGGACCCAACGCTTATCAGGCCCTTTCGGCAGCAGGAGTACAGGTAGTCACTGGTGCTTCGGGGCGGATACGAAACGCCGTTGAAGCCTACAAGGCAGGGAAGCTCCAGCCGAATGCTCAGCCCAGCGTCGGCTCCCATTACGGGGCAGGCATGGGCGGAGCAAGAGGAATAGGCAGGGGAACGGGACGGGCAATGGTCTCGCGGGGAGACCCTCAGGCAACGAACCCCGAGGAGGAGATAGAGACACTCAAGTCTCAGACCTAGGCCATGTCAGAACAACTGGACGAGATCCAGCGGCGCATCGCGGAGCTTGGTAAGGAGACTTAGAGTAATGCCAGGTGGACACCATACGGGTCGGTACGGGCAGAGATGTGAGGGAGGAGGGCCGGGAACCGAGATGGGGCAGGCCCGGGCGGAGGATGTGTCTATCCCTCTGGAGGGTAAGGGTTACTCGCCAGGCAGGCGTTCCCTACGTTGCTCTGCCGTGTCCGAAGTGTGGTGCCAGAATGGTCAGGGAATAGCATGATCATATCCATTGCCAGTGGCAAGGGCGGCACAGGAAAGACGCTGGTTGCGACCAGCCTGGCTCTTGCGCTGAACGAGCTTGAACACGTTCAGCTTCTCGATTGTGACGTAGAGGAGCCGAATGACCACCTATTCTTAGAACCCGAGATCATCGGCAGCAGGGCGGTATCCATCCAGGTTCCCAGCGTAGATGAGACCGGGTGCACTTACTGCGGCGAGTGCGCCCGGGTATGTGCCTACAATGCCATAGCTGTGCTGGGCAACCGCGTGCTGCCCTTCCCTCAACTCTGTCACGGATGCGGCGCCTGCTCTTATCTCTGCCCGGAAAAGGTGATCACTGAGGAGAGCCGTGAGATAGGGGTCGTTGAGTGGGGGCACTCAGGCATCATCGGCTTTGTCCACGGTCATCTCACGGTGGGTGAGGCAATGGCGCCGCCCATCATACGACAGGTGAAGAGCTACGCCATCAACCATGGCGTAGACATCATAGATGTTCCGCCGGGCACATCCTGTCCGGTGGTGGAAGCAGTTAAGGGAAGTGATTTCTGCCTTCTGGTCACCGAGCCGACTTCCTTCGGGCTGAATGACCTGGCCCTGGCCGTGCAGACGGTGAGCCAGCTCGGTATCCCCTGTGGCATCGTGCTCAACCGTGCCGGTGTCGGTGGCAACGAGGTGGAGCAGTACCTTATGGAGAAGAACATACCCATCCTGCTTACCATCCCGCTGGATATCGAGATCGCCCGACTATACTCGCGGGGCATACCTCTGGTCACCGGCATGCCCCAATGGAGAGCTAGTTTCCTTCAGCTCTTTGATAAGGTCACGGATATAGTGCATGAAAGAAATAGTAGTCCTGAGCGGTAAAGGGGGCACGGGGAAGACCGTCATTGTCGGCTCGCTGGCGGCTCTGACAAGAAGAAAAGTGCTTGCCGACTGCGATGTTGACGCGGCGGATCTGCACCTGCTCCTCAGCCCTTTAGAGAGAGTGAGAAACGAGTTTTGGAGCGGGCAGGTAGCCCAAATAGACAAAGACAGGTGTACTGAGTGCGGCCTGTGCCAGGATCTTTGCCGCTTCCATGCGATCAGGGATTTCAAGGTTGATGCGATATCCTGTGAAGGTTGTGGCTTCTGTTCACATATATGTCCGACTGAGTCTATCACTATGAGGGAGAACATGGCCGGACACTGGTTCGTCTCCGATACCGAATATGGCCCTCTTGTTCATGCCCGGCT
>PWZA01000208.1 GCA_003567655.1 Dehalococcoidia bacterium | reverse complement strand
TAATTATGCACAGCCTGAATTTCTTTGTCAAGTCCGGCGGCGTGAAAGGTGAGGCCCGGCCTCCTTTCGGGGTACCTACCGGCCCTCCCGCAGGCCACCTCACTATGAACGCCGCTGCCAGCTCAGGAAGGGATAGGTTTCGCCGTCGACGATGTTCCAGGTGTATGACGTATTGCGGCGATCGGGCCCGCCCACGGCGGCTATGCTCCAGCCCTCGTAAGTGGCGGCGTCCATCATCTCGGCCGTGGCCAGCCCGGTGGCGCCTCCCGCAGTAGCGCCCTGTCCGCTGGTCTCGACGTCCCAGTAGTTACCGGTCATCTCATAGTGACCATCAGTCAAAACGCTTCCCGCGAATCCGTTATCGGTGAGAACCACCCCCTCCTGGTAGTAGACGCTTCCGATCGAGTAGCAGTTGACTATCATTCCCTCGCGATTTCTACCGACAAACCCGCCGAAGCTCGCGTCGCCACCACCGACACGGGTAACGCTGCCCGTGGCATACGAGTCGGTCACGGCTCCCCTGCTGTTCATCCCGACCAGGCCGCCGGCAACCATCTGTCCGCTGGCGCTGGCCTCAGAGTAGCAGAGGCTGACGCTGCCGCCATTGCCTCCGAGCAGGCCTCCCACAGCAGAGTTGCCGACCACGCTGCCCGTGGAGTACGACCTGCTCACGTTACCGAGGTTCATGGCAGCCAGAACACCGACGGTGAAATAGCCGGTCACGTCGGCGCCCACGAAGCCCACATCCCGGACAACGGCCTCCTCGCCCAGGATGCCGAAGAGCCCGACGGTGTTCTCATCGGAGCGGGCTATGAAGAGGTCCCTGATCTCGTGACCGCGACCGTCGAACGCCCCTTCGAAGGCTTCACCGACTATGCCGTCCTCCAGGAAAAGTGCCTGCCCGATCGGCGCCCAGCCTTTTCCCTCATGGGCGGTGGGGCCTGCTAGCTCGTCATAGCCGGGCGTTGTCGAATCCAGGTCGTTCGCCAGCACATAACTGCCGGCAAGGTCATCTCTCACCCTGTGCAGGTCGTGCCAGTCCCGTATTCGCACAGTGTCGGTATCAGTCAGTCGAGGCACCAATGTGACTGCCATTACGATCACCACCACGCAGGCCGCGGCGATCGCCACGAACTTCCTCCTGTTGCCTCTGTTCCTGCCTGTGTTCTTGCCACGTTTCTTCATGTCGCCCTCCATCCTCAAGAACTGCTTGCGATCAGTTCCCGGAGCCTCGCCTGCACGAGATACAGTCTCGTACCTTAGCGCATCTCGCAGCCACAGTCAACCGCCCGGTCCGGGACTACCCGCCGGGATGCGATTCACCACCGGTCAGAGCGCGGGCCGCAAATCCAGTTCGCCGCCCTCGGGGGTCGTGAGAAACCCCAGTTCGGGCGGACAGAAATCGCCCCTCCAGTTGCCAGAAAGCGTGTTGTCCCTGCCAGTGATATGACCCCGGAACGGCAGAAACACCCCCTGAAAGCACCGGTGTGAGTACACGGCCACGCCGAACCCCGGGTTGTTGATTATCTCATTGTCCTCCAGCACCGCCTGAGCGTTGTCCCAGAGCACGACTCCCCCGTCCCATCCACACCTGGTGATCACGGTAGCACTCACGGTCAGCCGGGCGGAGTTGGCCGCCGCGACTCCGTACTCGGCGTGATTGGACACGGAACAGCGGGTAATCGTTGCCGCGGATTCACCGGCTGCGAAGAGCCCGCTACGGGCGTTTCCGACGATGCTGCAGTCCGTCATATCTACCGACGAGTAACCGGACAGGTGCAGGCCCTGAGTATTCGCAGTGATGGTGCACCCGACGAGTTCGGCGCGCGCCCCAGCGGACAGCGATAACCCGGACGAGCCGCCGCTAACGGTGACCCCCTCCAGTCGAAGGTCTGCCCCGTCTACGAGCGAGAGAACGGGTAGTGTCTCCTTTTTCCCGATGATGGTAACCTCGCCGTCAACGGCTTCGAGGAAGACTCCGGTTGCGATGGTCAGACCTGCTGTGTAGGTCCCGGGTCCTATTGTGAGCTTTCCCCCCGGGAGCAGCGCATCGACGGCCTCCTGGAGAGAGTCAAAGCGCTGGTCGGGCCACTCTATGAGGACCTCGGCCGGTTCCCGCAGGGGAAGCCGGAGCGTCCCGGACAGGTTACCTCCCAGATCGACACCGTTATCGTGGAACCGGTTTGCCTCACCGGTGACCTCGCCTGTCGACCGGGAGACCAACCCGTAATCCTCGTTATCCTCGAACAGGCAGTCTTCTACCCCCGCGGTTGCGCTACTGCGAAGGTCGAGGCCTCTCCGGTTGGAAGAGAGAACAGTGCCGGAAACGGTGGCGTGGGCGGACTCTTCGACCCTGACGCCAGCAAACCTGTTAGCCGATATGCGGGCATCGGTGATCGTCGCCCGGGCTGAACCTACCAGCTCGATCCCCTCCCAGTTGTCGATAACCCTGCTCCCGGTAACCTCCACCACAGCCAGATCCTCGGCCCTGATGCCCTCTTCTCCGTTCCGGGAGACCCCGCTTGCCAGCAACTGCGCATGGCTCTGCCCGGCCAGTGACAGGCCGCGCATCCCGTTATCATAGACCGAGCTGTCGATGACAGTAACACGAGCATCGTCTCGCAGCATCAGCCCGTGCCCGCCGTTGCGGGAAACCTGGCTATCGCGGATAACCGCTTCCGCAGAGCCGAAAATCCTGATACCCAGCGCCCTGTTATCAACAACGTGCGATTCCGCGATTTCGACTGTGGCCGAGTCAAGCAGGACGATGCCTATCTGCCGGCAATCGGAGACTGAAGAGTTACTGAGAGTCAGACGGGCTGAATCAGAAACCTGGATGCCATACAGCATATCGGATACCCGGAAGCGGCTGAGGTCCACACGGGCCGTGCCACTAACTGTCACGCCGGTGTGACCCACCTCGCTCGAAACGCTCAGCCCCTGCAGCTTCACAGTGACCTGTTGGCCGCCTGAGCTGGCTATCTCCACTGCGGGAAGGTGGAACTGATGCTGGCCTATGATCGTCCTTCCCGAACCCCGCCCGGCGAGCGTGAGCGACTTGTCGATGACCAGGCTCTCCGTCCACTCGCCCCGGGCCAGACAGATAACGTCTCCCGGCTGGGCTGCATCGATGGCTGCCTGGATCGACTCGCCGGGCCGGACTATCACCGTGCACTCGGGATGGAGATCCTCCCAGGGACGAGATGCCAGAAGCCCGACAGCAAGGCCGATGACCAATGTAACCACCACGATGCGCCACAGGCGCGGACCGGGCCTCGCGCGATAATGAGACTTCTCTTCCATTGAATATACTGCTCCTGATATTGCAGCCGGCGGGCCGCTGCAAGTCGACCTACCGGCGTCGCCATGACCTTCTTCTCCACGCCAGCGATCACTGGCAAGACGAAACAGAATTATAGCACCGTCACAGGCGGGAGGGGAAAAGATGATGCTGCCCATTCTGAGCATGGCGAGCGGTCTACCAACAGTGTCGGCAGCAGATCCGAAGGGAAGGCTCTGTCGCACAACGGTGCCCTCACCGCAGGCCAGGGATGGAGCAACGGCAGGCCTCATTCAGGCCGACGGCAACATCGGATGCAGATCGGGTTTATCATGACACCCAAGAACTGGTAGAATAGGGGCTGAGGAAATCTGCAGTGTATGGGCAAGAGAAGAGCACCTCCACATAGAGCTAAGCCAGCCGCATCGAGGCTAAAGAACCGGAAGGTGCTGGCGACTATCGCGGTTGTAGCAGCGGTAGCGGTTCTGGCAGTGGTGCTGGTTCTGGTCAGTGCCCGCGCGCCGGGCGATGATGTTGTGGCGACGGTCAACGGTCGCGCGATAACAGCTTCGGACGTGGAGCACAGGCAACTCAGGCACAGCATCTTCTATGATGAGCAGATAGATTTCTCGCGGGCCCTTGAACAGTTGATTAACGAGGAACTGGCCTATCAGCAGGCCGTACCTGAATACCAGGTCGACCGTGACGAGGCGGAGCGTGAACTGGAGGCCGACCTGAGTAGAGACGGCCTGACGCTCGAGTGGCTCAAGGCGCAGCTTGAGGCGAGCGACATCGTCTACGATGATTACCTTGAGACATTCCGGAGAGACATGGTGATCAGCATGTATCTCGAAGATGCCATCGCCGTCACCGAAGAGCAGGCAATGGAACGCTACGAGCAGTTGGCTGAGGAGGCTGCGGCGATACCCGGTGTGGAAATCCCTCCATACGAGGAGTTAAGGGCCCCCATCATTGCGGAACTGGAGGAGCAGAACCTCGGCCGTCTTGTAGCCAGGCTCAGGCAAGAGGCCGAGATCGTGAGATACAGGGACTGAGGACAGCCGCACTGCCCGGTCGAGAGCGCACAGGCACCTGTCATCTACAAGCCTCCTCAGGGCGAGTTGTGCGCCGGCCGGGCAGGCGAAATCCAAATATCAAAATCCAAACGCCAAACGAAGTCCAAATGACTGAAGATCAAACCTGATCCTTCCTGGGCAGGAGAATCGACGAGAATATCAGACTCAGTTCCTGGGCTTCCTGCAACAACCGCAGACATTCGTTGAGCGTACCTGGATTCGCGTTGGCAAGCATCCTGAGCCAGTGCTTCGTCTCCTTCGACTCCTTCTTGCAGAGAGCGATCTTGTGCCGGAAGTCTTTCCTGGATTCCGCTCCGTCTGCCTCCATGTAGTTTGCACCGACGCTAGTCCCCGCCCGTACTAACTGGCCGATAAGTGGAGTGTTGACCGCATCCTGACGGAGACCTCTCACAAGCTGGATTATCGCTTCACCGAATCGGGCAGTTCGCTCTTCAAGATCGTACTCCCTTATCTCATTTGGATTTTGAGATTTGCTTGGCATTTGATCTGTGCCATTTGTCATTCCGGTTATCCTCCGCAGATCCGGCAGGTATGCCTGCCAATCGCTAGCGTCCGCAGCCCCGAGGAAGAGGCAACTACCTTATCACGTGCCCGGGTCAAAACCCCTACGGGGTGAAGAACACCGGCTCCTGTTCGTCCGCATCCCTCATCACCCTGCCCTCCTCCTCCAGGTACTTGAGGTGGGCGGCGGCCTCGCCGAAGGCGAACCACTTCTGGGCCACCGGGAACGATTCCCAGGACTCGCACTCGATATCCCAGGTCATCTGCGACGCCACCTGGAAGACGTTCTGCCTGCCCTTCTCCAGTATGGAGAGAACTTCGTCCAACCTGGCCCGGTGGTGCCTCTTCAACCCGTCGATCCTCGCCCGGTGGTCGCGGATGAGGCCACGGTGGCCGGGCAGCACGAGGTCGGCTTCGAGGTCGTAGACTTTGTCCAGGCTGGCCAGGTATTCACGGAGGGGATTTCGCTTATCTGACCAGAGGGATATGTTGGGTGTTATGTCGCCCAGGATGTGGTCGCCGGATATGAGGGCCTTCTTCTCGGGCTCGTAGAGGCAGATATGGCCTTCCGTGTGACCCGGCGTCTCGATGACCTCGAACAGGTAGTCGCCGATGCCTACGGTGTCGCCGTCCCTGAGGGTGGAGAAATCGAGCTGTTGCTTCGCGCTGTACCTGCGGCCGGGGTGGCTGCCCATGACCCTTTCCAGTTCCTCCGGCGAAAAGCCGTGTTTGCGCGCGAAGTCGGTCTCCCTTTCCCAGAAGCCCGGCACGGTGGCCGACCCTATAACGGCGGCATCGCCGTGGCTGAGGTAGACCTTCGAGTCGTCGGCGGCCAGGGCGGCCACCAGGCCGGAGTGGTCGGCGTGCAGGTGAGTGATGAGGAAATCGGTCTTCTGCAGGTCCACGCCGCACTCCTCAAGGCCGGAGGTCAGCGCGGTCAGGCAGTCCTCGGTGTTCCAGCCCGTGTCTACGACCAGCGAGCGGCCGCTGTCCCTTATGACGTAGGAGTTGGTCGCCTTGAGGGGGCTTCCGGGGAGGGGGACTTCAATTCTATGTATATGGGGCAGGATTTTGTCGGGCATTGCTGAAGGCCTTTCTCATGATGCTGCCCCGCGCATCCGGCAAGGTCCGATCAGGGCAGTCACGTGCCCCGAAACCTAGCACACTTGCCTGCCGCTGTCCAGCGGAGACCGCATGTCATTCCGAGACCCCCCTCACTCTAACTCTCTCCCGCCGGGGAGAGAGAACAAGGAGATAGCCCTCGTGTCGGAGGCCGCGCGGTCGGCGGGCAGGAGTAAGGAGTGAAGAGTGATGAGTGATGAGTAAAGAGTAATGAGTCACGGGACAGCTATCAGCGTTCAGCGGTCAGCAGGCAGCGATCAGCGGTCAGCAGTCAGCGGTCAGCAGTCAG
>PWZA01000052.1 GCA_003567655.1 Dehalococcoidia bacterium | reverse complement strand
TTCTTTGCGTTCTATCCTCGCCGGCAGTTCTTCACGGAGGCAGTCCGTGCGGGTCACCCTCCGTTCTGGAATCCCTACATGCTGGGCGGATATCCTGCTGTGGGCGACACGAATGCCCAGACTTTCTATCCCCTCAACTGGCTAGCTGCCTTCTTTGTCTCAGCGGCCCGTTCTTTCTCTATCCTGGCGTGGTTTCACTTATCGCTGACCGGGCTCCTGATGTTCGGGATGCTGAGAGCCCACAAGCTCCGCGCCAGCAGCAGTCTTCTGGGCGCAATCGCCTGGATGCTGAGCGGTATTCTCGTCGTCTGGCTGGAGCACCCCCACCGGCTTAGTTCTTTCGCTTGGTTACCCGGCCTGTTCTGGGCATTCAAGATAGGGGATCAGCGTCGTCGGCCGGCATTCTCCGTACTTGCCGGGCTGCTATTGGCGCTGATGATTCTGGGAGGACAGCCTCAGTATGCTGCTATGGGTGGCATACTCCTGAGTGGCTATGCGGTCCTGCATTCGTTCGGGCGGCAAGACGGAGAGTGGAACTGGGACAGGTGGCCGCTCACTTCGTTGGCGATTGCAGCCGTGATAGGACTGGGATTGGGATCACTTCAACTGCTCCCCACGTATGAGTTCACCCTTCAAAGTCATCGCCAACCGCGCTCCATGGACATATGGTTGCACTCTGCGCTGCCCCTTCGTCACCTCAGCACATTCTGGTTACCTAACCTCTTTGGCTCGGCGCAGGTTGGCGCGTATCCCTACTGGGGGATAATGAACTACGTGGAGTACACATTCTACTTCGGCGTCTTTCCGTGCCTGCTGAGCATACTTGCCCCGGCATTGAACCGCAGGAACAGGACAGTCTGGCTCTGGTCTGCGGCACTCCTTCTGACAGCGCTGGTGGCCGTCGGGAGTCCACTTTCTCATCTGGCGAGGCTAGTCCCGGGTATGACGTACTTCTCATTACACCGCATGATGTCTCCGGTTCCCTTCCTGGGCAGTTGGCTGGCTGCGTTGGGATTCGATGCCATAGCCAACCGGGGTGAAGGGCGCTGTTCTATATGGCTTGCCGCAGGGGTCTGCGCCCTGATTGCTGGCACAGGAGTCGTTCTCTACGCCTGTCGGCTCGAGGCCCGCGACCACTGGGAGGGTATAACTCCTGAACTCTTGCGCCAAGGCAGTCTGCTAGCGCTGGGTCTGGCTGGAGTTTCGCTAATGCTCAGGCGGCAGCAGATGGGGAGTGTGTTTATCCTGATGGTTGTCGCGGCGGACCTCTTTCTTTGGGGGCGGGCGTTCAACCCTGTATCGAGTCTCGACCTGCTATATCCGGCGAATGACGTGACTGACTGGTTGAGACAGGACGATGAACTGTATCGGGTGCTGCCATTGCGAAACGAGGATCGCGTGTTTGGAGAGAATGTGCTTTCGGTGTATCACATTAGCGCACCTGATGGCTATCTCGCATTGACCCTTAGACACCACAAGGAATTGATGTATGCAATAGATCCATACTTCGATGAGGATGCTCGGCGCTTCGTGGGCCCCCATATCAACCTGATCGTGGCTCAAGAATTCAGCCCTCTGCACAGTCTTTTGAACGTGAAATACATCCTGTCCAGCGGACCCGTGGAAGGGCCTGGATTGCGTCAGGTGCATTACGCTCACGGGATCTATGTCTACGAGAACTTGGATGTGCTCCCTCGAGCTTATGTAGTGCATAATGCCGAGGTGCTGTCGAGAGATGCGACCCTGCAGAGGCTCGGGTCCCCAGATTGGGACTTCCGCCACAGCATTCTGCTACCCGAAGGCGCTTCGTGGGAGCAAACCGAAGCTCCTAACAGCGATTGCACGACCGACGGCCCTCAAGTTGCCATCGACGAATATCGGCCGAATCGAGTCCAGGTGACTGCTTCGCTGGAGCAACCAGGGTTTCTGGTGCTGGCGGATCCTTTCTGTCTCGGTTGGCATGCCTCTGCCGACGGGCAGCAGATGGATATCATTCGGGCCAACCACGCAGTGCGTGCGATCTTCCTCGAAGCCGGGAGACACGAGGTTGAGTTTTCCTTCTTCCCGAGATCGGTTACTGTCGCGGCGCTGATTGCCGTAGGCAGCTGTGTGTTCGCATTGACTCTGCTGACGGTTGGCGGATCAGAGGAGTGCGCTCGCAGCACGGAGGAAGAGCAATCGAACGCAGGTCGCATGTGAGGGACGTATGAGGATTGTCCTGGTCGGCCCGGTGTATCCATATCGGGGAGGCATTGCCCACTACACAACGATGTTATGCCAGGCCCTACGGGAACGAGGACACGACATCTTCTTGATATCGTTCAAGCGGCAGTACCCGGAGTGGCTGTTTCCCGGGAGGAGCGACAAGGACCCGAGCAAGAAGCCTACGAGAGTAGAGGATGCGCGATACCTGATTGACTCGGTCAATCCGCTCACGTGGTTGGTTGCCTCCCAGCTTGTCTACCGATATCAGCCGGACAGAATGATATTGCAGTGGTGGACCACCTTCTGGGCCCCTGTGTGGCTCGTTATGGGGCTGATGACGAGGCTCATCCTCCGCAAGCAGCTCACCTTCATCTGCCACAACGTGCTGCCTCACGAAACACGCTGGTGGGATCCGAGTCTAACCCGTCTGGTGTTACGATGGGGAACAGACTTCATCGTACAGTCTGAGAAGGAAAGGGATCGCTTGCTGGCTTTGCTCCCGGACGCTGACATTGACATCGTTCCCCAACCACTCTATGATATGTTTGCTGATCAGAACATACCGAGAGAGGAAGCGCGTAGGCAGTTAGGCCTTCCACTTCAGGTACCTGTCTTGCTCTTCTTCGGGATCGTCAGGGAGTATAAGGGCCTCGCGGATGTCTTAGCAGCCTTGCCAGCAGTGGAGGCCAAGCTGGGCAAGGTAGTGCTCGTCGTGGCAGGGGAGATCTGGAAGAACAAGCGGGTGTATCTGGATATGATCGATCACCTGGGTATTAGCCACTCGGTGGTCATTGACGATCGCTACATTCCCAACGAAGAGGTCCGTCTGTATTTTTCGGCCGCCGACGTGTTGGTGGCACCGTATCGGCGAGCTACAGGAAGCGGGGTCATCCAGGTCGCTCGAGGATTCGGACTACCGACGGTGAGCACCTCGCAGCTACCACAGCAGCTCGGGAACGGTCTTGTTGATACGCGTGTTCAGCCGGGCGACATTGAAGCTCTCGCTGGAGCCATAATCGAGGTGCTCAACAGTGACAGAGGATCGTCACAAGCATCAATGGGGACTGAAGCGGCAAGAGTTTCGTGGCTCTCGTTTGCGAAGCTCATCGAAAGGACGAGCTGATGGAAGAAGAAGGGCAGACCACGTGATGCCTGCCAGCAAACGTGTCCTAGTTATCGGGATCGGCGGCGGTACGCTGGATCTTCTTGCTCCTTGGGCAGAGAGCGGTCGACTACCTTACCTGGCGCGCCTGATGGAGAACGGCACTCACGGTCGCTTGGCATCGACCCTGCAGCCAACAACTGCCCCGGCGTGGGTAACGTTTATGACCGGCCGTAATCAAGGAAAGCATGGCTTGTATGACTTCGTGCGTCGTCGGCCGGGCACATATGACTTGGAGGTGACCAACGCCTCCCACATCGTCGGCCCGACCATGTTCGACATAGCCTGCAGCCACGGACTGCGTGTGATCACCGTCAACATCCCTTATACCTCTCCTCCGCGCCCCGTGAACGGAGTGTCAATTGGTGGACCATTCGCCCCTTCGTTTTCTCGCGATCTGGTATTTCCTCCCGGTTTCTATGACGAAATGAAGGCTGTCGTGCCGGACTACTTCGTCTTGCCCGACTACGATTCCACATCGTCTGAGCCGCTGTCCGATTTTGGCCTCAAACTACTGAGAGGAATCGAGCTTCGCCAGCAGCTATGCCTCCATCTTCTGGAGACCAGAGACTGGGATCTTTTTGCTGTTGTCTTCATGGCTAGTGACGAAGCTCAGCACACATTCTGGGGTTGCCAGCACGCACCGGAAGCATCGCGGCTGGCGCGTCATCGTGATGTCATCCAGGACGTCTACGAGCGAATCGATGAAGCTGTTGGGGTCATCCTGGATCGGATCGCCTGCGACGGCGGAGGACAGGACACCACGGTGATCATCCTGTCGGACCACGGTGCGGGACCGTTCCGCCTGATGATCAACCTGAACGCATGGCTTGCCGAACGTGGGTATCTTCGCTACAGGACGGACCGCACCAGTTCACTGCATAGGCTCTGGGCGGAGACTGTGAAGCGCCTAGCGGCGCACTACCGAGACCGAGTGCCCAGTAGGACTCGGGCTTACATAAGATCCCGCATGGGGACTGAGCGGTTCGAGAGGGTCAAGAGTGACTTCGAATCGACGCTACTCACCTCATGTATAGCCTGGGATCAGACCGAGGCATATGCCCTCGGCGCCGGGGGTAACATCTTCGTCAACCTCAAAGGACGAGATCCGTCTGGTATCGTTGAGCCAGGTACGCCTTATAGAGAGCTGCGTGAGCGGTTGATTAGCGATCTCATGACTCTTTCGGATCCAGAGACAGGGCAAACTCTAATCGATCGGGTCTACCGTCGTGAAGAACTGTACCACGGCGTCTGCGTCGATCAGGGACCCGATCTGATCATCCAGTGGAAGGACTACGCCTGTTGGGGACGTGGACGATACGACAGTCACGGGCCTATATTCCAGATCCAAGACCAGTTCGATTTCAGCCGCCAACCACTGACAGGTTCTCATCGGCTGGACGGCTTGCTGATTGCTGAGGGTCTAGGCATTGAGCCAGGAACTCGCCTTGAGGGGGCGCATCTCCTCGATCTGGCTCCCACCATCTTGAGCCTGCTAGACATCTCTCCAGGGGATGACCTGGATGGGCACATACTTAGGGCGATTGCTTCTGAGGCCGAAGAAGGCGCAGAACGAGGATCTCGTGGCACCCAGGGTGACTCAGTAAACAGCGGCGGCGAGATCGGATACACCGATGAAGAAACGGAAATCATCTCCGAGCGCCTGCGGTCTCTGGGATACCTCTAATCTGAGACTATGAGCAACTCGTTGGTGTACGTCCTGACGCTCAGCTGGAACCGGGTAGAGGAGACACTAGCTTGCCTGAGATCTATGCGTGCCCTCCAGTTCGCGAATAAACGTCTCTTGTTGGTGGATAATGGATCGAGCGATGGAACGCCTGAGCAAGTGTCACACAAAATGCCAAATATCGAGATCATTGCCAACAGCAGCAATATGGGTTTTGCAGCAGGGTCCAATGTGGGACTCCGCTACGCTCTGAGACAGGGCGCTGACTACGTGTTCCTGCTGAACAACGACACAGAGGTTGATCCAGAAGCACTGGAACAAGTGTGTAGCCTTGCCGATCCCGATGTAGGCATAGTGGCGCCAAAAGTCTACTACGCCAGTGAGCCAGAGCGGATCTGGTCCATAGGTGGCCTCTGTCACTCATTGACACTGGAGAAGAAAGGGGATGCCCGAGGGAAGCTCGATCAAGGGCAGTGGGATGAGCCGCTTGAGCGAGATTATGTCACAGGCTGCGCAGTTCTGCTGTCGCGTCGACTCCTCAGCGAGGTAGGGCTCTTCGACGAGCGCTTTTTCATGTACTACGAGGACTCGGATATGTGCTTGCGCGCCCGGAAAGCTGGGTTCAGGATTCTGTTGGCTCCTAAGGCAAAGGTGTGGCACCGCGTGGCCTTGAGCAGTGGGGGTTCGAGTTCGCCCAACGAACGGTATTGGATGGCGCGCAGCAGCGCGCTGTTTTTTGGGAAGCACGTTAAAGGGATTCGTTGGTCGGTGGTCTTGCCCTACCGGCTTGGTAGCGCCATAAGGACGACCGCCAGACTCATACTGATCGGCAACACGGAAGCAGCGCAGGCATACTTGCGTGGCCTCCGAGACGGCATTGCCGAAGCCAAGAGACTTGGGTGATCCATGCGGATTCTGATGCTTCTTTACAACCCTGTGGGCAAGGGGACCTATTGGAGAGCCCTGAATCTGGCTCGGGGTTTGGCGCGCCGAGGGCACAAGGTCACACTGATGGTAACTCCCCGAGATCGTCGAATTGGCTTTCGCACGCGGGAGGATGTCCAAGAAGGCGTGGCCTTGGTAGAATCGGCCAATGTGCTTGGGGGACCCATGAGGTCCGGATGGGATCCGTACGACGTGCTGAGGCGGATCGATTGGATCAGGCAACACAGTTTTGATCTGGTCCACGGCTTTGAGTGTCGACCAACGGTGATCATCCCGGCACTCTACTGGAAACGTAGACGCCGGGGGAAACTGATTCTCGACTGGTGTGATTGGTTCGGTCGGGGCGGTTCGGTTGAAGAGA
>PWZA01000131.1 GCA_003567655.1 Dehalococcoidia bacterium | reverse complement strand
GTCTCTCGGATCATCCCTTGCAGTTCCGCAGCCTCACGGACAATTCGATCACGGTTCTCCTTGATCATGATGCGCCTGTCCTCTTCCAGTTGACGCAGCCTGCTTTCCAGTTCGGCGCTCCTCTGCTTCGCCTTCTGTCTCTCTTCTTCCAGACTGTGACGAAGAGCCTGAACGCTCTTCTGCTCTGTCATCAGATGGCTAAGCAAGGCCTCTAGTTCCTGGGTTCCTCTGGACATCATATCTCTTGCTTTGGCGATGATGTCCTGCGGCAAGCCCAGTCGGGACGCCGTGCTCAGGGCATTACTTCCGCCTGGAATGCCCATGGTGAGATGATAGGTCGGAACCAGTGTGGAAGGATCAATGTCGAGTGAGGCATTCTGCATGCCGTCGGCGGTGTGCGCCATTGCCTTCAACTCGCTGTAGTGTGTAGTGGCAACTGTCATTGTATTTTGCGATAGGAAATGGAGCAGTATAGAGCGAGCCATGGCCGAACCCTCACCCGGATCGGTGTTGGTACCCAGTTCATCGAGAAGAACCAGGCTCTTCTCCGTTGCGTTGTCGATGATGCGGACTATATTGCCTACGTGCCAGCTAAATGTAGAGAGAGTCTGCTCGATGCTTTGCTCGTCACCGATGTCGGCGAACACATCATCGAAGAGAGGAATGCGGCTCTCGGCCCGGGCCGGAATGGGAAGCCCTGCCTGCGCCATCAGACTAAGAAGGCCGATAGTCTTGAGCGCCACAGTTTTGCCGCCGGTGTTGGGTCCGGTTATCACCAGTGTAGAGAAGCGCCGCCCGATCTCAACTGATATGGGCACAGCCTTCCTGCCCAGCAAGGGGTGTCTCGCCTCGAAAAGTCTCAGTACTCCGGGTGATTCGTCTCCCGAAGCTTGAGAACTCCTGTCGGCAGAAACTATGCATGGTTCAGTTGCCCTGGCCTCCCTGGCATATCTGGCCTTGGCCAGGGCCAGATCGATCTCAGCGATCAACTCTATTGCGCGGCAGATCTCGCTCTGGCGACTTCCGACTTCGGAGCTGAGCCTCGCCAGGATGCGCTCTATCTCATACCTCTCCTCCGTGACCAGTTCACGCAGTTCGTTACCCATATCAAGGGTTGCCCATGGCTCGATGAACAGGGTGGCGCCGGTGTTTGAGACATCGTGGACGATGCCCTTCATCTCCCTGCGCCACTCAGCCTTAACCGGCACAACAAACCTGCCCTCCCTTTCGGTGATGATCGGTTCCTGGATGATCTTCTGGCGTCTCGGGGACCTGATTATCGATTCCAGTTGCTCCATCAACCGCTGGCGTACCTCTCGCGTTCTGTGTCGTATGGTTGACAGTCTTGGTGAGGCAGTGTCCAGTATTTCGCCGGCGGGACTGAGGCAGCGGCTGATCGCCTTTTCGATCTGGCTTAGATCAGCGATTTGCCCGGCCAGGCCGCCGAGCAGCGGGATTTCATGAGTCAGGTTGAAAACGCTGCCTCTCAACCGTCGGGTGGCTTCCATGGTCCTCTGTATATCCAGCAAGGTCTGCGTATCGAGCATTTTACCCCGGGCAGCCATCCCGGCTGCTTCACGGACATCGGGTACATCTCCTGTGTGGATGTCCGGGTTTAGGGAAAGCAGACGACGCGCCTCAGCCGACTGTTCGAGCAGCAGGGATACCTTTTCGCTGTCCTCGAGGGGGGTGATGCTCAATGCCAGCGCGCGACTGGCAGAGAAGGATGTGAAGTTAGCGAGTATCTCCCTGATCTTGTCGAACTCGAGCAGTTCCCAATCTCTGTTAGCCACGATAACTATCCTTTATCGAGTACGAGGTAAGAGCATCTCAGCCCGTTGATAGTATAAAGCAAAGGAGTGGATTTTGGAAAAGCTAGCTTATTCGTCCGGGCAGATGCCTGCCCGCGGCTTTTCGCCTGTACGGGTTAGATGTGCGTTATGCCGGGACTTCTCAATGTGTTGCTGAAGGATTATAATGCTGGGATCGATGTGGGGTTATAGCATCTATCGAGTGGAGGTGATGTGATCCGGAAACCGGTGGCGTCTGTGGATTAGCATCAATTAAGGAGTGAAGAGATGAATGTGATCGGCATAGTCGGCAGTCCCAGGAAGAACGGTAATACCGAGTTGTTAACGGCTCATACTCTGCGGGCAATTTCTGAGGAGGGGTTCAACACCGAGCTTGTGCCTCTGGCGGGCCTGGAGATAAAGCCCTGCAATGCATGTATGGCGTGCAAGGATGAAGAGACGTGCACTCTCGAGGATGACCTGTTTCCCATATATCTCAGGATGAAGGAGGCCGACGGTATCATTGTCGCCTCGCCCGTCTATTTCGGCTCTGCCACTGCGCAGATAAAGGCTCTGCTTGACCGTGTTGGGTATATCTCGCTTGCTCACGGCAAACCCTTTAGCGGCAAGGCGGGTGGGGCGCTGGTAGTGGCACGCAGAGCGGGCAAGAATTTCACGTTTGCGCAGCTTAACTACTGGTTTCAGATTCTCGGGTTCTTTGTGCCGGGCTCCACGTACTGGAATGTGGCTGTGGCCCGTGATAAGGGCGATGTGGAGGAAGATGAGGAGGGTTTACGTACTGCCTGGAACTTCGGCAAGAATATGGCCTTTCTGATCAAGAAGCTGATGACTTGACATAACCATTCCGGCGGGTGAATCGAGCGCGATGATTGTGTTCATCGATAGGCAGCCCAGGCTGGGCGTGTCTTGTGCTGCTGGAAATACGCCTCTGACTGGTGCCAAAGGGGAGTCATATATCAATGCGCGTTATGAGCCCTGCGGTAAGTTTTCGTGATCATCACTCAAAACCGACGTCAGTATCACCTTCCTCCAGCATAGTATCCAGTTCATCCTGGAAGAAAAACTTCTCTGCTCCGAATGCGGGCCTTAACTCATCATACCAGGCTGCGTCCTCATCATATGCTGCGAAGAAGGGTCGGTCTACCCAGTCCGGGTTCCTACCCTGTATCATACGTAGCGTGAGTACTCGTTCACCGCTCATTTCAGCCGGACCGACGATCTCAACTTTTCCCGGAAGGCACGACATGCTGGGCCCTCTAACTGTGCGGCAGAGCCCGCTGGTATCCTGGTAGGCCTCCTTGAATATTCGCCATGCTTCGACCAGGGGGACCGAGAAGTAGTGTTGTGCACCTGTATCCCTTGTAACGAACATGTAGTAGGGTATGCAGTTAAGAGCTATCTGCCTTCGCCAGGTCTCAGCCCATATCTGAGGTGAATCGTTGATATGTCTGAGTAGAGGGGACTGCGTTCTTATGATGGCTCCAGTATCGAGTATTCTAGCGATTGCTTCCTTCACAACATCGGCTCCGAGTTCAACCGGGTGATTGAACTGTGCCATGAATGCCAGATGCTTTCCCGACTGACTAATCCTTCTGAACAGATTCAGCGTGCTCTGTGCGTCGTTGTCAGTTGTCAATCTGTATGGCCAGTGGCTCAAAAGCTTGCTTCCCAGCCGTATCGTATGCAGGCCGGGCAAATCATGAGCCAGCAAGGGCTCGATATACTTTGCCAGTACTTGCGACTTCATCATGAGTGGATCACCTCCTGTAATCAGGACATCGGTGATCTCCGGATGAGCGCGAACATACTGCACGATCATGTCCATGCTCTTATATGAAAGGCTGAACTCCTCCGTTCCCGTAAACTGAGGCCAGCGGAAGCAGAAGGTGCAGAATGCATGGCAGGTTTGACCCTCTGCGGGAAAGACAAGCATCGTCTCGCGGTACTTGTGCTGTATACCGTATAGCTTCCTACCGTTGAAGACCGGGGCGTTATACTGTACCTGTCCCGCTGGATGGGGATTCAGCCTCGATCTGACTTCATCGGCGGCTTCTCTGATTACGTAGCTGCTCGCGTTCGACTCATGGAGGATCTTCATCATCTCGTAGTCCTCAGAGGGGAGCATGTCTTTCTGAGGAAAGGTGGCGATGAAGATGGGATCCTGAGGGACATTGGACCAGTCGATCAGCCTGTCGGTCACATAGTTATTCACCTTGAAGGGCAGCACAGAGCCCGCAATCTCTATTTCACGTATCTGGTCCTCAGAAAGGCTTCCTATCTGTGGTAGTGTTCTAAGGTTGTGCAGCGAATAAGAGTTATGTTGCATGGTGTCGCCTCCGCTCAAAACGTAACAGCATAATAACCCAACTCCGTCCTGCTATGAAGGCGGGTGCGCCGCGATCGTCCGGGTGCGCCGGCCTTCATCTGTCGCATTTCTGCTGCCTGCACTCAACGGCAGGCCTTCGGGCCAGAAAGATCACAACACGCCGCTTCGTTAGCCGGACGTCGGTTAGTGCAGCAAGCTTATACTCCGCCTCGCTTACGCTGGCGTTCGTGGTAAACCGCCTGCCCTGTCTGTCCAACCTCTGCATCCGGCAGTGCCATATACTCTGTGCAACACAGTATCAACCAGGGGCGGCAATTCTATCACCGGCAATGGCTGTTGCAAAGTCCTGATTGTGTCAAGGGTTGAGACTCTTGGGAGAAGATTGTAAGGGCGCCAGATGCTTTAGATCTGTCAGTTTCAGCGATGATTGGTGCACTCGCTGAGTTACCTTGTTGTGCCAGCCGGGCTCCGCACGAAGAGTGTACTCAACTGCTGACTGTGGCAGCGCAGTATAGAATAGGCCCCGGGAATGCCTCCCGGTCGTGGTGCAAATTCACAGCAGGATAGATATCAACAGTCTAGTGCTGGTTCTGGCTATCGGTTCTGTCATGGTGGCTTATTTCGGTTTGGTGATGCTATAGCCCCCTGAGGAACTCGGGCCTGAGCAAAGCGGGGTCTCTATCCGCCAGGACTCTCTCCAGTTCACGGAGCATCTTGTCTTTGTCTCGGGGCAGCTGTCCGCGTATCGAAAGATAGTTTGAGGCATGCATTGAACTGAAAAAGCAATCGCTGAAGCTGGTATTCTCTATCATCATCTTTAGTTCGTCAAGAGACTGAAAAGGTGATAGAGGAGTGAACTCGTTGAGCTCGAATTGTGCGTGAAGCGGTGTGCCCGGGACAAGGGTGAGCGTCAAGGCCCCGACATACTCCGGGTCGATTTCGCTCAGCACTCTGGCTGTTTCGAGCGCATGTCTTCTGCTTCCCTCCGGACCGCCTAGGCCGAGGATCACAGTCACTGAGAAAATGATCCCGGCCTCTTTGACCTTGCGCCCTGCCTCGATCAGTTCCTCTGAACGCACTCCCTTGCCTATCTTCTGCAGCAGTTCGTCATCACCGGTCTCAAGCCCTGTGTAAAGTATGCCCAGCTTGAGCCGTCTCAACTCGTGGAGTTCGTCAGGGCTCTTGCGGAGGATGTCCTGTGGTGTAGCATATGCGCCGATCCTCTGGATGTGGGGTAGCTTGTCGGTTAGGTGCCCTAACACCTGTTTCAGTCCGGGAAACGGATATACCAGCGCGTCGCCATCTTGAAGAAAGACTCTTCGCCCGTCCCAGCTCTGAGCTACGGCATAGACTACGTCAGGGACCTCGGGCAGGCGGATACCTTTGCGGGTGAAGAGGGCCAGGGCGTCGATCTCTGTCTTGACGTCATCGACGTCCCTTATCTGCAGTTTCGAGCCGTAGTACGCACAGAAGGTGCAGGTGTTGTTTGAGCACCCGCCGGTCAGCGGGAGGAAATAGCTCCTCCATTCGCTGGGAGGTCTGATGATACCCGGTCTGTTGAAGCCCATTAGTTGGTCGGTTGTCATACAGTTAGGAGGGTTCTTGTGACACCCGTGCGGATTAATTCTAGCAAGGATTGTGACTGCGCTCAAACTCTTACACAGAGTGTCAGAAGGATGATGACATAACACTCAGTCAATCCGGCACTCGATGAGGTCCTACCTGAACTGTCGGCCTGTTTTGAGTATCCTATATCCGGGAGGTAGCCACCACATGCTATTGACAAGGCGGTGAACAGAGTGTATAGTCACGGGTAATTGAATATGGGAAAGGCTGAGAACAGGAGTAGTACAGCCTGAGGCGGAGGTCAGAGAGTCGGGTAAGGTGTGAGCCGATACTCGCGCGAGGCTGGAATGGACCTGGGAGCCGCAAACCGAAAGGGTAACACCGAGTAGGCTTTGACGCAGGGGCAGCGTTATCATAGTCCAGGGTATAGCTCTGAGTTGAGCCGTACCTGAAGAGAGATGGCCTGAAAGGCCGAAGAAGGGTGGCACCGCGGAGGTCAAACCTCTCGCCCCTCGGGGTGAGAGGTTTTTTGTTTCTACAGGCCATTGCGTCGGCAGTGAACGACAGGGAGGCAATATGTAGAGCAGTCATTCTAGGGATGCCAACACATTAAAGTGCTGAAAGGAGAGACAAATGGAAGAGACGAGATTTATGCTAGCAGAGAAAGAGATGCCCACACACTGGTATAACATTCTGCCCGACTTGCCCGAGCCACTTCCTCCAATGCGCCATCCAGTTACGCAGGAACCGTGTCCGGTCGATATGCCGCTGCCTCCTCCTCTATTCCCTGATGCAATCAACAGGCAGGAGTTCGGTGCCGATAGATGGGTCGAGATACCCGACGAAGTACAGGCCATCTACCGGACGTGGAGGCCCACGCCTCTGCAGCGGGCTCACCGCCTGGAGGCTGCTTTGGATACGCCGGCCAGGATTTACTATAAGTACGAGGGTACCAGCCAGGCGGGTAGCCACAAGCCAAATACCGCTGTGGCCCAGGCGTACTATTGTAAGAAGGAGGGAGTGAGCCGATTGGCGACCGAGACGGGCGCCGGCCAGTGGGGAAGTGCGTTATCCATGGGCTGTGCCTTCTTCGGGCTCGAGTGCAAGGTGTATATGGTTAAGGCCAGCTACTATCAGAAACCCTACCGCCGGAATCTCATGGAGACATGGGGTGCTACGATAGTGCCTAGCCCCAGTCCTGATACCGAGGTAGGAAGGAGTATACTCAAGGATGATCCGGAGTGCTCCGGTAGCCTGGGGATTGCCATCAGCGAAGCGATCGAGGATGCCTTTGCACATGATGACACGAAGTATTCCATAGGTAGTGTGGCCAACCATGTCCTGCTGCACCAGACGATTATCGGTGAGGAGACGAGACGGCAGATGGAGCTGGCGGACGCTTACCCCGACGTAATCGTCGGGAATGTGGGTGGCGGGTCAAACTTCGCAGGCCAGTTCTTGCCATGGGTGAAGGACAAGATGAACGGCAAGAAGCCGGACATGCAAATAATATGTGTGGAACCGGAGGCCTGCCCCACTATGACCAAGGGGCCTTATGCATGGGACTACGGTGATTCGGCAGGGCTGGCGCCTATTCTGAAGATGCATACTCTGGGGCATGGCTTCATTCCGGCTCCGGTTCATGCCGGCGGTTTGCGTTACCACGGGATGGCGCCTATCATATGCCATCTGTACAGGCTGGGGTTTGTCGAGGCCAGGGCTGTGCATCAGACCGCCACATTTGAGGCGGGGGTGAGATTTGCCCGCACCGAAGGCATTATCTCTGCACCGGAGTCGTGCCATGGCATCAAGGTGGGCATTGATGAGGCACTACAATGCAGAGAGGCGGGTGAGGCAAAGACCATTCTCATAGCCCACAGCGGGCACGGTCACTTTGACCTGGCGGCCTACGACGAGTATTTGTCTGGTAGACTACAGGACTACGAATATCCGAAGGAGGCGGTAATAGCGGCGCTTGCCGACTTGCCGGGTGTGGAATAGCATAGCAACAGGCGCCATGGCATCGTCGGCCATGGCGCCTGTCCGGATCAACCATGGACTATTGAGTAGTCAAGCCTCAGGATACCGATACTGGATCGCCCGGTCATCATAGTTTGACCTTCATGTCCTCATGGCCGACTACTAGGTCTGTTTCAAGATCTCTGGCTATCTGGGCAACCTCCTCCCTGATCTCTTCCTCATAGGGATTGCCGATATGCGTAACAATCACGGACGGCAGGTATTGCTTGAGCCTGCGGAACTCCGCTAATTCTTCCTTCAGGAAGGCAGCACAGAGATGCCCGACCTTCTTGAGCCAATCCTGGTGCCTGTTAGGTCCGGTGACTTCGGTAATGATTAGCTGAGGCGAAACATGCTGCCAGCAATCGGATAGCCCTACGGTTGCATCTCCGGTGTAGAATACGCTCTTGCTATCCGGAGAGGTTATCTGGTAGCCAACAGAAGGGACTGAATGCTTTACGGGGACCGCCTTGACAGTGTAACCGGCGATAATATAGGTCTCGCGTGGTTCAATGGTCTCCAGAACGAGCGATGGTCTCTCCATGGTTGGGTACTGAAGGAAATTCATGTACATGGTACCGTCAAAGAGATAGGCTTTGATAACGTCTAGCGTATGTTGCAGGCCGTGAACCACCAGTTGCCTCTGCCAGTAATAGCCGGCATTGGCGGTCAGGGTAATCAGGTCCCGGGTATGGTCGAAGTGATGATGTGTGAGCAGAACGGCCCTGATCCTCTCTTGCTCGGGAAGAGAGAGGGCGGATGTGATGCAACCTGCGTCGATAGCTAGAGTGCCGTCAATCAGGAGGGAGGACAGGCGTGCTCCGCGCACTTCGGATAGGTGGGCACCCAGGATGTGAATCTCCACTGTGTTAACTGTCTATGACTCTGTCAGTGGCTCCGAGGAACTGCTGCCATTGAGACAGTTCCTCGGACAGAATCTGACGGCCCTTCTCTGTAAGCTGGTAGCAGCGCCGCTTCTGTCTGGTGACGTGCTCCCATGAGCTCAAGACAAGCCCTCTGCGCTCCAAACGGCGTAAAGCAGAATACAGGGTGCTTGCTGTAAGGTCGAAGTAACCTTCGCTCCTGCGCTCCAGTTCTCGCGCAATCTCATAGCCATGCACGGGTAGATCGGCAATGATGAACAGCAGCAGAGGTTCCACAACGCCACGCATTAGCTGGCCGACGTAGGATTGGGGCATAACCCTATAAGTATATCATCCTTTGCTCGCTCAAGCACTCTATGCCGGACCTGGCAGAGAGAATTTTCTTGCCGGTCATGCCTGTGAACCGCAGGATATCTGATTATCAGTAAGGTATGACTCCTTGATCAGACCTGGGCATCGAAGTAAACAATGGTTCATCGAGGTTTTCAGGATCACCCGCAATAGGGAGTGCGAATCGCAGGGCGCACAATTGTGGGGTGTATCAGGCTAACCTGCGACTGCAGACCCAGTTGCTGCAGGTGCTACCGGCAGGCTCTCTGCTGACCCGCTCGGGACAATGCGGGCGGTACTCTGCCTGCTCCCGAAATAGAGGATCTCCTCGCTCTAGTGTCCACAAGGCGCCGTGGATCACCAGGTCTTCATCATGCGTCGGACTCAAGCTGCGGCCGGACCGCAATCGCCTGCCTCGCCTTTGAGTGTCTCTACAGCATGGGGCAGGGCAGGTATTATCACTTCCAGGCATTCTCGCACAGCTTTGGGGCTGCCCGGCAGATTGACGATCAGGCATTTGCCGCGGGTGCCGACAACTGCACGGCTGAGCATAGCCATCGGGGTCTTCTTCAGGCTCTCCGCCCTCATCGCCTCGGCAAGGCCGGGTACAACCCTGTCCAGCACAGAAAGGGTTGCCTCGGGGGTAACATCTCTGGGAGTCAGTCCCGTCCCTCCCGTGGTGAGCAGAACATCGACCTTCCCGGAGTCTGCCCATTCGGTCAGCTTGTCGACAATGAGGCCGTGCTCGTCCGGAACGACGGCATAGTTAAGGATGGCAACGCCTATCCCAGAGAGGATATCACGCATTACCTCCCCGCTTCTGTCGTGGCGCTCGGCTGCTGCCCCCTTGTCGCTGATTGTCAGGATTCCGGCGCTGAACATGTCGCTTGCCTAGCCTTGGTCGTCTGTTCCAGAGGCGGTAACGGCTTTCGTCTGGTTGGTGGTGATGAAGGTCTGTTCTATGAAGTCCGCCACTGCTGCTGCGTCACCCAGCGGGAGCAGGGGTATGTCAGTGTCTGGTGACCCGTCACTGATTATAGCGGAAAGCTTCCCGGGCGAACACGACAGCTTACTGCCTGATTGCATTCTGTGTACCTCGAGCTTGGGAAGCTTGCTCTTCTTGAAACCTTCGGCAAGGATGATGTCGAAGTCGGGGCCGAGGATACGCATTATCTCGTCAATGCCGACTTCATGCTTGAGGTTTCGGACAAAGGCAAGCTTTTCCGGCGAGCTAACGAGTATGGCATCGCTACCAGCGCGGGCAAATCTCCAGCTGTCTTTTCCGGGATGGTCTATTTCCATGTGGCTGCCGCTATGCTTCAGGGCAGCCACCCTGTATCCTCTCCTTTTAAACTCGGCGATAAGGTGCTCCATAAGCACCGTCTTGCCGGATTGTGACCTGCCCACTATGGATACAATCGGCACCTTCTTCATGCCGGTCTAGTCCTCCCTCCAGTCTAGCATCTGAACATCTACCATGTCGCCGGCCTTCACTTCTCGAGAGGTCTCGGGGATAACAGCCAAGCCATTGGCCGTGGCCATGGATGTTAGGATTCCCGAACCCTGTGGACCGGTGAGGGAGGCGTGATATATACCATTACGCTTACTGACGATCACCCTGGCGAAAACACGCCGCCCATCGCGGTTCATGATGCTATCCTCGATGACTGCCTTAACGGTGGGCTTTGTCAGGTTTGTGTACCCCATCATCTTCAAAATGGCAGGACGGGCGAACTGTTCAAACGTAATCATCGAACTGACTGGATTCCCCGGTAATCCCAGATGAGGCACGCCTCTAGCGGGCCTGCCCTCGGTCCTGGTCATGACCCCGAAGGCAAGCGGCTTTCCAGGCTTCATGCGAACGGTCCAGAAGCTTACCTCGCCATGCTCTGCCAGAACATCCTTGACCATGTCATAGTCACCTTTCGAGACACCTCCCGATGTGATGAGCATGTCGGTATCCAGTCCCTGCTCGATCTTCTCTGTCAGTGACTGAACAGAATCACGGCCTATGCCCAGTATCCTGGGAATGCCTCCGTATCGGGAGACCTCGGCCGCTATTGTGTAGCTGTTGCTGTCGTGAATCTTGCCGTGGGCCAACGGCTGATCAACGGCTATAAGTTCATCTCCGGTGGAGAGGATGGCAACGATCGGGCGGCGGACAACAAGCGCGGTCGGCCGTCCCAGGGAGGCGAGCAGTCCGATCTCCTGGGGACGAAGAGGTTTTCCTGTTGTCAGAATGAGGTCTCCCCGGGCGATATCTTCCCCTCTGCGGCGGATGTTCAGCCCCTTCTTCACCTCCTGCAGTACTCCGACCCGGGAGAGGTCACCTCCTGATGATCTACGGGTGACTTCGTCGGTGTGCTCGAACTGAACCACAGTGTCGGCCCCCTGGGGAACAGGTGCTCCCGTCATGATACGGGTGGCCGTGCCTTCTTCAACCCGTATTTTTGGCACAGAGCCGGCGGCAATCTCTCCTACGACGGCTAGATACCTGGGGGAAGACTCGGTGGCACCGACGGTGTCCACAGCCCGTATGGCATATCCGTCCATGGCGGAGTTGTCGAGCGGAGGGACATCGATAGCGGAGTGGATTTCCTCAGCAAGCACCTGCCCCAGGCATTGCAGAATAGGCTTCTGTTCTGCCTCGAGAACGTCAACATAACTGAGGACTCTCTCTAAGGCTTCGTCGACAGAGATCATAGGTACACTTCCGGGTTCGTATTATAGATCATCTCTCTCTTATGCACCAACTCTTCTACTGGCCGAAGCTAGTGACATGACAGACCGGCAAAGCCCCGGCTACTATGTGTCCCTCTGGTCTATAATGATAGGATTGAAGGATAGCCCCAGGAGAGACCTGTTTCTGCCAACGCAAGACATCTCACCTTGGAACAGGCCTCACTGGTGGTAAGCATCGCATGCCCATGATTTGACAACGAGTTGCATTCGCTCTATATTTAGCAGGTCGTTGACTGGCAGATCATGCGCTGATCTGCTGAGTCTGCAAGATAAGGAGAAGAAATGCGAGAAAAGGTTCAAGCAGCTCTAGAGCAGGTGAGGCCTGCCTTGATGGCCGACGGTGGAGATGTCGAGCTAGTCGACGTTGAGGATGGCATAGTGAAGGTAAAGCTGACCGGTGCTTGTGGTGGGTGCCCGATGGCGACCATGACCCTGAAGGGTGGCATTGAGAGAGTGCTCAAGGAACAGGTGCCAGAGGTCAGAGAAGTGGTGTCGGTCTAGCCCGATCCATATAGTTGCTGAGCGGTTTACCTCTTTCTAGAGCGGGACGATAGCCGATCCTGGTTGGTTGCCCCGTAGTACTCAGGGCGTTCATCGGTTTAAAGGGATAGAGATGCCGATTTATGAGTTCTTCTGCGCTGACTGCAAATCGAGATTCGAGATGCTTTGTCAGCAGGCCCAGGCAGAGGAGTCTGCCCGGTGTCCCCAATGTCAGGCCCGTGCTTCAAGAGTAGTGTCGCGTTTTGCCTCTTTCTCTAAAACCGGCGACGGTTCATCTGCTTCCATTGGCGGAGGCTCGTCTTGTGGGACGTGCTCTTCCACGAGCTGCAATACCTGCCACACGTAGACCACCAAGCTTGCGGCCATATACGGGCAAGCGACTTCTGTCCTCCACTAATATGTCTACAGCCGTGGCATTTGTTCGTTCAGATGAGAGCGATCATGTACTCCCTGATAGGGGCGTAAGGTCTCTCAGCAGCAGGATGATATTGCAGTCACAGGTCACTGTCTACGTCGCGCCAATCCCCTGCCCTGAATCCGGTTTGGTCGTTTTCGTGCCGGCTGGCGTGATTGACTGTTCGGTGCGCGCCTGGCGTAGTCGAAGCCTTCCAGCGTCAGGCGCTTCACTGGCTCGTCAAGAAGACGTTCAAGAGCAGCTACCTTCTCGGAGTCGGCGCTGGTAACGAATGTAATGGCGTCTCCGCTCTTCTCCACCCTTCCCGTACGTCCGATGCGGTGAATGTAGGCATCGGTATTCTCAGGCATGTCGTAGTTAACTACGTGCGAGATCCTGAGAACGTCTATTCCGCGGGCGGCGATATCTGTCGCCACCAGAATCTTGATTGAGCCATCGCGGAAACGGTCCAGCGCCGCCTGGCGGCGGTGCTGGGGCAAATCTCCCTGGAGGGAGGCAACCCGATGGCCGTCGCTTGCCAGTTGCTGCGCCAGGCGTTCCGCTCTGAGTTTGGTGCGCGTGAAGATAAGCACTGACTCCATTCTGGTCCTGTGGAGGATTTCCCTGAGCAGATCCGTCTTGCGGTGCTGCGGTACCGGATAGAGGACATGTGAAACCGTCTTCGCCGGCAACTCGTGGTCAATCTGCACTGTTACCGGGTGATGCAGGATCTCGCGTGCCAGCAGTCGGATATCAGGAGGCATGGTTGCTGAAAAGAGCAGCTTCTGGTGCTTATGCAAAATGCAGCTCAGTATGTTATGGACATCAGGCAGAAAGCCCATGTCGAACATCCGGTCAGCCTCGTCGATAACTAGTATTTCCAGGTCTTCCAGGCTGATATTTCCCTTCCAGAGGTGGTCGATGAGACGACCGGGGCATGCTGTTACAATATCAACGCCCCTGCGCAGACCGCTGGTCTGCCGTTCCATGCTCACCCCGCCGTATACGGCAATGCTTCGTAGTCCTGTTTCGCCCCCGAGGCTGTTGATGACGTCGCACGTCTGCTCAGCCAGTTCCCTGGTTGGTGAGATTATGAGAGCGCGGACGCGCCCACGGGAACCTGAGCGTAGACGTTCCAGAATGGGCAGCACGAAGGCGGCTGTCTTACCTGTGCCGGTCTGTGCCAGCCCGATGATATCACCTCCCTGCATTATGAGAGGAATGGCCTTGGCTTGAACCGGTGTGGGTACGGAATAGCCACAGGCGCGGACGCCGGCCATTATGGATGGATGGAGATTGAAAGCTGTGAAATCCATTAGACTCCTTGTGAGGACATCCTTTGTAGGTGGCATGATTGCCCGGCACCTGTCTGGTGAGCACAACCCGGGATATTGCTGTACACATCGGCAGTAAGCTTGGGTGTTCTGCGGTATCTTCGAGTGTTAGCGCTCGAGAATAGCGTGGCGCCGTAGGTGGAACACTGTAGAGGGTCTTCCTCTGAGATCATTGGGTAACCTCCTCTTTGCCGGGATTTTAGTCAGAGTTCGGTCATCCAACGTCAATATAGTCTGACACTGTAGAGAGCCTGCAACAACCTAAACTTGAAACTAATGAGCAGATTGTAGACCGGCAAGCCGTATTTGTCAAATGCAGTCGCTTGGTCTGGTTCGATTACATAGAGAGCTTTGCCTACAGGGTATGACCGCGTCTGTGTTTACAAGGTCGGTTTTTAGCGCTAAAATGAATGTGAGTTGGGGCGGTTAGCTCAGTGGTTAGAGCGCTTGCTTCACACGCAAGAGGCCACTGGTTCAAATCCAGTACTGCCCACCATGAACCACGGTTAGAAGGAGGTCATGAGATGAACGAAGGCAGAGGAGGCTTGCTTAGCGCCGGCGGGATTCTGTCGGTGTTGGTCGGGGCTTTTCAGGTTCTGGGAGGTGGCTTTGTGGTGGCCGGCAGCATGTTGGGCTGTTTGCCGCTTGGGATGTGGTTTGGTCCGTGTCGTCCCGGCCTTGAGGGAGCACCTCCCGCTGGACTGTTGCCCGGGGCATGCTTCGCTTCGTCGATGTCGCTTATCGCCGGGGGGACTCTTCTTGTTCTGGGGATTGTAGCGATCGCCGGAGGAGTCTCGGCTCTAAAGAGACGGAGCTTCGGTCTGGCGCTGGCCGGGGCTATCTGTTCGCTTCCATCGATTGTTTTGGGAGTTTTGGCGGTGATCTTCGTCTCACTGGGAAAGGGAGAGTTTGAGGCGGGTTGATTAGACGCCGAAGTGGCGGAACGGCAGACGCGCTACGTTCAGGGCGTAGTGCCCTTAAGGGCGTGAGGGTTCAAATCCCTCCTTCGGCACCATCTACAGCGGTCGTATATGCGCCTGTAGCTCAGCGGATAGAGCGCAGCCCTGCGGAGGCTGAGGTCGCGGGTTCAAATCCCGCCGGGCGTGCCATGGGCGGTTAGCTCAGCGGTGAGAGCGCCTGTCTTACACACAGGAGGTCACTGGTTCAAATCCAGTACTGCCCACCACTGATTTTCGAATTGTTCGCCAGCATTGATCTGACAGCTTCTGGGCGGGTTCTGGATTAGACCCGGGGTGGTGCTTTGCCATATAATCATCTCCGGCCATACCTACCGGTTTAGGGTTCAATATGGAGCGGATGGATTCGGAGCAGAAGAGGGACCCCGGTGTTGCCTCATTGGAAGCCGTCCTCAAGCCTCGCTCTATAGCCGTTATCGGGGCCTCCCGCAAGAAGCTCAGTATCGGTAACAAGCTCTTCCATAATCTGCTGCACGATGAGTTCACGGGGGTGGTATACCCTGTGAACCCGAACTCCGGTGTGATCGCCGCCGTTCAGGCGTACAAGTCTGTTCTGGATGTGCCGGGTAACGTCGATCTTGCCATCCTTATCACCCCTGCGGATACGGTTTGCCGGCTTATGGAGGAGTGTGGGAAGAAGGGGGTTAAGGGTGCCATCGTCATATCGGGTGGCTTTGGAGAGAGTAACCCTGAGGGAGAGGCGAGGCAGGACCAACTGGTAGACGTCGCACGACGTTACGCAATACGTTTGGTAGGCCCGAACTGTATGGGTATCATAAACACAGATCCAGAGGTCAATATGAATGCCACCTTCTCTTCTGTCTTCCCTCCCGCAGGTGATATCGCCATGAGTACCCAGAGCGGTGCAATGGGGTTGGCTATTCTGGAGTATGCCAGCAGGCAGAACATCGGGCTTTCCACATTCGCTAGCATCGGGAACCGTGCTGATGTTTCCAGCAATGATCTGCTCGAGTACTGGCAGGCGGATCCTGCCACCAGGGTTATCCTGCTCTATCTTGAATCCTTCGGGAACCCCAGGAAGTTTGTTCGCATAGCACGCGATGTCACGATGTGCAAGCCGGTCGTGGCCGTGAAGAGCGGGCGCACCTCAGCAGGCAGCCGGGCTGCCGCTTCACATACCGGGGCACTGGCCACCGCGGAAATAGCTTCTGAAGCGTTGTTTGCTCAGACCGGGATGATCCGGGTTGATACAGTGGAGGAACTCTTCGATGTAGCTAACTTGCTGTCCAACCAACCTCTTCCCCGGGGGAAACGTGTGGCGGTGCTCACGAATGGAGGAGGGCCGGGTATCATGACCGCAGATGCCTGTGCGGATAGAGGGCTGGAATTGTCACCTCTTTCAGAGGAGACCGTAGCAGAGTTGAAAAGCTTCCTCTCGCCCAGGGCGAGTGTTGCCAATCCGGTTGATATGACGGCCGATGGTTCCGCAGAGACGTATCGACGTGCGCTTGAGATCCTGGCCCGCGAGGACGGCATAGACATCGTGATCGTCATCTTTGTCCCGCCCATACCTGTGCAGTCGGAAGAAGTGGCTGCTGCCTTGAGGGCGCTTGCACCTGAGTTCCGCAAGAACGGCAAGACCTTGGTAGCTTCATTCATGGGTGCGCGCGGTTCCGGTATAGAGTGCGATTCCGAGGAGGGAGGATGCATCCCCAGTTTCGCCTTTCCGGAGCATGCGGCGGGTGCTTTGGCCAGTGCGTGTGAGTACAGTCGTTGGCTTGATAGACCCAAAGGGATCATCGCTAAGCTGAATGGTGTCAACAGAGGAGGAGCGCGTGAGATCGTGGAATCAGCCCTCAAGGGTAGCTCGACGCGACCACTGTGGCTGGAATCCTCCTCTGTCTCTGAACTGCTCGACTCGTATGGAATCAGCGTAGCGACCTCTAAGGTGGCGAGTACCGAAGAGGAAGCGGCCAGGATAGCTGAGGAGGTCGGCTTCCCGGTTGCAGTCAAGCTCCTGTCCGAGACCATAGTCCATAAGACCGATGTTGGGGGAGTGATTCTGTCGCGGCGCTCGTCGACCGAGGTTAGCGACGCCTTTGAGTCGATTAGGGCACGGCTAGAGGATATGGGAAAGTCCGATGAGATGCAGGGCGTGCTTATTCAGGAGATGATAGCTGAGGGAGTTGAAGTAATAGTTGGGGTTACCCAGGATCCTGCCTTTGGCCCCTTGATCATGTTCGGCGGAGGTGGCATCTACGCGGAGTTCCTCAAGGACATCACATTCCGTATTCATCCTTTGACCGACGTGGATGCTCAGGAGATGGTGCGCGCTGTGAAGACTCATCAGCTTCTGGCCGGCTGGCGAGGGTCTGAGCCCTCTGATATCGAGGCATTGGAAGACCTCCTGCTGCGGGTGTCTGCCATGGTGGAGGACCTGCCTGAGATAGCAGAGATGGATCTCAATCCGGTTAAGGCGCGGGAGCATGGTAGTGGGTGTGTTGTTGTGGATGCCCGTATTCTTCTGGCTTGAGAGGGTCGCTCATCCAGACGGTGTCTGAGGATTGTGTTTTCTGTTCAGTTGGCTCCGCGACCGATGGTAGCGTCTCTCTGGTGTAGAGCTTCGTACATCGCAAGAGCGGCGGCGACCGAGGCGTTCAGAGAACTGATCCTGCCTCGCATCGGTATTGAAACCAGGTGATCGCACCTCTTCTTCACCAGTTGAGAGATCCCCTTTCCCTCGCCTCCGATAACGATGGCCACCGGCATGGTGAAATCAGCACTGCGGTAATCTTCTGTGGCGGCGGGATCGACTCCGATTGTAGTGATTCCCTCTTCTCTGAGCAGTAGGACTGTCCGGGCTATGTTATTCACCCGGGCTACGGGCAGGTGTTCTACTGCGCCGGCCGAGGCCCTGGCCACGGCTTCTGTCAGCCCCACCGCTCGCCGAGTGCGTATAATCACGCCGTGAGTGCCGCTGGCTTCCGCGGTGCGGAGTATTGCTCCCAGGTTCTGGGGGTCTTCTATTCCATCGAGAACACAGAGAAGGGCGGGCTGCCCCTTTTCTACCGGAAACCGGAGCAGATCGTCAAGGCTATGATATGCCGTGGCGGCGGTATAAGCGATGATACCTTGACGCTTCGTTGTAACGCCCTGTCTCGCAAGTGAGGCGGCGGGCACGTATTCCACGGGTATTCCCATACCTTTCGCCAGGTGCATGATTTCGCCGATGATACTGTGCCTGCCCATATTGCTGGCGAGCAGGATCTTCCGTACAGGGCGGCCTGCGCGGAGCGCTTCCACTACCTGATTGCGACCGGTGAGAAGCTCTGGCATACCACGATTCTAATGAAAAATGGGAGGGTAAGTCCAGCCTGAATCTATAGTTACGCATAAGGACCGATGAATGTTCTGTTCTGCAACCTGTGTTGTGCAGTGTAGTTCGCTACCTTTGGTGAGATTGGACCTGCCACTTCTGAAGACTCCTGTCAACGAGCATCAGCTAGAACTCGAGGCATTCCCCTTTGTCGTCAGTTAATCGGTACTTATGGGTGATTGTCTAGATTTCTGAGGCATATTACGCTACATACCGTTGGCCAACGCGGAGGCAGGTCAGGCACAGGGGATTCGGTGTTTCGGCGTGTCTATATCCACCAAGGCTATGGAGTATGCTGCGGACCCCAACGACTGAGGGAACTCGATAGCAAGCAGAGAGCGAGTTGGAGGGGTTGTGTCGTGATGGGGCTGATGAGCAGGCGCACGAAAGGAAGGACCCATTGCTCGTATGCGCGAAGGACAACTCTTCTTGAAGGAATATTGGAGCCTGAGATATAAGGAGAGAGAAACTGAGGGCCGATGCCAATAGGAGATAGAGACTATACTCAATGGAAGGGTGGCCAGAGTTATCAGGAGTGGGTGACGTCTCATAAGCCGCAGTTGCGCGATTGCCCGCTCTGCAATGAGAAGTGTCTCTTCTGGAACTGGCGAGACTGGATTTATGAGTGTCTCAACACTCACTGCAGAGCGCAAGGAAGGAGCATTAGAGCAGTGTATCGTTGTCAAGAAATCGCCTGTAGCGGAGGCGCTAACCCAGACCAACATGTGTCACAATGAGAACTCGATAACTCACATCCGGTAGGAGAAGATTGCGCATTAGCGGTAAGTCAATCGGTATCGTGCTTGCTTGTATACTCGCGGTCGTAGCGGGGATAGTCGTAGGTGCTCATTCTGGCCCGTGTGTCTCTTTGTTTCCGGGTGGAATCAGTTTCGTAGTTGAGGACGGGCTGGATCCGTCATCGCAGGTGTTGACGGTAGGGGGTTATGGTGACGTAGTTAGCTGGTCAGCATTGGCCGACGCTCCGTGGCTGAGCCTTGAGCCATCGCACGGCACCACAGATGGAGAGGCCACCATTTCTTTGTCGGCAGAAGTGCGGGGGATGAATCCCGGAGAGTACTCGGCGTTCATCACCGTTTCTGCTCCTCAGGCCCGGCGAAGCACCATCCAGGTGCCTGTCAATCTTGTAATCATAGAGACAGAAGAGACACTGGCAATCAGGGAAGCGGTAGGGGGAGACACAGAGAATGTGGAGATATACTATGATGTGCAGCCCCCCTATTCCAAAGGACCAGACGGGACAGTGATCAACCTCGTGAATTGCGATGCTGCCACTGATCGGACGTGGCAGGAACTACTGTGGTTTATAGTATCTGACGACACCCAGGCAGATGCTTACATCGAGGGGTTGTATATGTGCGGTAGCTTCGCCGAACGTCTCCACAACAATGCTGAGCAGGCCGGAATCAGGGCGGCAGTGGTTGCCGTCCACTTCGAAGATCGCAGCGAGTCACACGCACTGAATGCCTTCTACACGGTTGATAAGGGCCTCGTGTTCGTAGATTGCACCGGAGGTGGTGTCGACGTTATCCACTCATCGCTTCATGATGGCTATGACTATGCCCCCGATTACAGCAGGATAGCATATGTTAGAGTGGGAGGTGACTACGGACTGGTTAGCCTGGAAAACGCTCATTTACCCTCATACTCCTTCTATGAGGAGTATACCCGACAATGGCAGCATCATGAGGAGCTGGTTCAAGAGTATAACACCAGAGTTGACAAGTATACCGAGTTGCTGGGAGGAAGGACTGTCATTGATGACTACAGTGAATACCTTGAGCTGAAGGCTATGTATGATGATCTGGAATGGGAGAGAAGCCGATTGGAGGCTGTAGCCGAAGACCTGGGAGATTATCGCTGGTTCTCACTGGGCATTGTGTCTCACATAGAGATCTACTGGTAAAGAGCGCATTGCGGTGATAATCGCGGACTGAGAAGGGTTGTCCACCATTCAGCTGGGAAATGCCAGCAGTAATTCGCTCAGGTTTGTGATAAGGAAGTCCGGCCTCTTTCGCTCAAGGCGCCAGCGGGGATGATAGCTCTCGCCCCTGACTATGGCCACTGTAACCACGTTCGCTCGCTTACCGGCTATGATATCCTCTTCCATATCACCTACATACACGGTCTCCCGGGGCTTCACGCCTAGCTTATCCAGAGTGGCGAGAATCGGCTTGGCCGAGGGCTTCTGCTCATCACAGTCTTCTTGACCTGTGACCGTATGAAAGTAACCGTTGATTCCCAGTTTTCTGAAGTGTTCTCTTAGAAAGAGTGTTGGAATATTGGAAACGACACCCAGTATCTTGCCTTGTTCCTGGAGAGCGGAGAGTACGGCCTCTACTTCAGGGAAGACTTTGACGGCGGAAGCATACGGTGGGTAGGATCTACGGAATACCTGATCGATCTCCGGTAGCAGTGCGGTCGGAACGCCGTTCGCCTTGTGGAATTCGGATACAGGCAGCCTGAACACTGTCCTGAACTCCTCGAGTGTCTTGGGCCCGTCGTAGCCGAGGGCGACATAGGCATCGAGATTGGCTCTCCAGACGGTGTCAATATCATCGAGAATCGTACCGCTGGCATCAAACACTACCGCCTTGATCTGCATGGCTTGCCGTCCCTCTTCACAATCTCTGCAGCACTCGCTGGGGCTGTGAGTGAGTGCTTTGGGGACTCGCTGTTCAATGGCTCCGGCATATAATAGCATGTAACACTGACGGGCATCATGCCAGAGGCTCGGCGAAAGACTGTGCTGGAGAACGACACAGAGTGCTCAGAGCTCCTTGCCTTTTATCCAAACGGGCTGACAGAGTAACGCCGCCCCGGGTCTGGAGAGGCGATTGGGTGTCATGACAGGCTGTGCGTTAACTGCAGTCCTGAGAAGCTGCTCAGGAAGAAGGGACAGCGATTGAGATTGTGCTGAAACGCTGCCCCCGATATGATCTGCAGGCTCGAATACTGTTCAGAGTCCTGCTAAGACGCCTACACTACTATGGGGCGACGTCGAAGCGGTCAGCATTCATCACCTTGTTCCACGCGGCTACGAAGTCCTGCACGAACTTTTCCCTAGAATCCTCGCATCCATAGACCTCCGCCAGGGCCCGGAGTTGGGAGTTCGCACCAAAGATCAGGTCCACACGGGTGCCGGTCCATTTAGGCTCGCCCGTTGCCCGATCACGACCCTCGAACAAGTCGGTGTCTTCAGGGGTTGCACTCCAGGTGGTGTTCATGTCGAGCAGATTCACGAAGAAGTCATTGGTGAGTGTCTCCGGCCGCGCGGTGAAGACACCGTGCCGGGACCGTCCAAAGTTGGCATTCAGAACGCGCATTCCGCCGATGAGAACCGTCATTTCGGGTGCCGTCAGCGTCAGCAATTGTGCCCTGTCGACCAGCAGTTCTTCAGCCGATACGGCGTATTTCTTCTTGAGGTAGTTACGAAATCCGTCGGCGACCGGCTCGAGGACGGCGAAGGCATCCACATCGGTCTGCTCCTGAGAAGCATCCGTCCGTCCAGGCCTGAAAGGAACCGTTACGTTGTGTCCGGCTCTCTTGGCAGCCGCCTCGATCGCCGCGCAACCGCCTAAGACGATAAGATCGGCAAGCGAGACCTTCTTCCGACTGGTCTGCGCATCATTGAAGGCTTTCTGGATCGCCTCGAGTTTTCGCAGGATCGCCGCCAGCTTGTCCGGCTGGTTGACCTTCCAGTCCTTCTGCGGCGCCAGACGTATCCGCGCCCCGTTAGCACCGCCGCGCTTATCAGAGCCACGGAAAGCGGATGCGGATGCCCAGGCGGTGGAGACCAGTTCGGAGATGGACAGACCCGAGTCGAGGATGCTGGCCTTCAAGCCGGCGATGTCCTGCGTATCGATCAGCTTATGATCAACTGCCGATACGGGGTCCTGCCAGATCAGTTCCTCCTTAGGGACCTCCGGACCGAGATAGCGCGATCGGGGGCCCATATCGCGGTGGGTGAGCTTGAACCAGGCTCGGGCGAAGGCATCAGCGAACTCCTGCGGGTTCTGCTGGTACCGGCGGGCGATCTGCTCGTAAATCGGGTCGTAGCGTAGCGAGAGATCTGCCGTTGTCATCATCGGACGGTGCTTCTTGGATGGATCGTGTGCATCAACCACCATGTCCTGCTCCGCCACGTCTTTGGCCAGCCACTGATGTGCGCCAGCCGGGCTCTTGACCAGCTCCCACTCGTACTTGAACAGCGTGTTGAGGTAGCCCGTGTCCCATTTTGTCGGGCGCGGCTTCCAGGCGCCCTCGATGCCGCTCGTGATGGTGTCGCCGCCCTTGCCGGTGCGAAAGCTGCTCTTCCAGCCGAGACCCATTTCGTCGACGGGAGCAGCCTCTGGCTCAGGACCAACATGAGACGCAGGTCCGGCGCCATGGCATTTGCCGAACGTGTGACCTCCCGCGACGAGTGCGACGGTCTCTTCGTCGTTCATCGCCATGCGCGCAAAGGTCTCACGAACGTCACGGCCGGAGGCCACGGGATCCGGGTTGCCGTTTGGCCCCTCCGGGTTAACGTAGATCAGGCCCATCTGAACAGCGGCTAGGGGATTCTCTAGTTCCCTGTCGCCGGAATAGCGCTTGTCGCCAAGCCATTCACTCTCGGATCCCCAGTAGACATCCTCTTCCGGCTCCCAGACGTCCTCCCGTCCGCCGCCGAAGCCGAAGGTCTTGAAGCCCATTGACTCAAGCGCGCAGTTGCCTGCCAGGATTATGAGATCGGCCCAGGAGATCTTCGTGCCGTATTTCTGCTTTATCGGCCAGAGCAGCCGGCGGGCCTTATCAAGGTTAGCATTGTCGGGCCAGCTGTTGATGGGTGCCAGGCGTTGGGAGCCGGATCCCCCGCCCCCACGGCCGTCGCCCATACGGTATGTGCCCGCGCTATGCCACGCCATCCTGATGAAGAGCGGCCCGTAGTGGCCATAGTCGGCCGGCCACCAGTCCTGCGAGTCGGTCATCAGCGCATAGAGGTCCTTCTTCACTGCCTCAAGGTCGAGCTTCTTGAATTCCTCAGCGTAGTTGAACTCATCGCCCATCGGATTACTTAGTGAGGAGTGCTGGTGTAATATCCTGAGGTTCGGTTGGTTGGGCCACCAGTCCCGGATTGACATTCCCCCTCCTCTACCGGTAGTTGGGTTCTTCCTTGCATCATCGTTCTTTGTCATCTTTCTCCTCCTTTCTAAGTTGTTGGTGGCAGTCTTTGCACAAACCCCGGAATTCCGTGTAGTGGGATGAAACTATGAAGCCAGTTGTTGCAGATACCCTTCTATCTATTTCTCTGTCTACAGGCTCGTCCAGGTCAAAGACTCGGGAGCAGTTGTCACATCGAAAGTGGTAGTGTGACCTTACCCCGTTTTATAGGCCAATCGCTATTAGAGTCTTCCGTGTGTTTTCAACGTATTCGTTGGGACTCAGGCCTCGCAGTGCGCTGTGTGGTCGGCCGTTATTATAATCTATCCGCCAGTTTTCGATGATCTCCCTCGCATCTCTCAGGCTCAAGAACCAGTTCTCGTTCAAACACTCGTCCCTCAGCCTGCCGATGAAGCTCTCAGCGTAGGCGTTCTCGATCGGTTTGCCAGGCCTGATGAAGTTCAGCTTCACACCCCTGGAGTAGGCCCATTCATCGAGTGCCTTGCCCGTGAACTCGGGGCCGTTGTCCAGCGTGATGACCTCCGGTAACCCCCTGCTCTCAGCCAGGCGCTCCAGTACCTGTACCACCCGACGTCCTCCTATGGATGTGTCTACTTCAATGGCCGGGCACTCCCTCGAGTAGTCATCGACAATCACCAGCGCACGAAAACGACGCCCGGTAACCAGGCTGTCGGTTACGAAGTCCATCGACCACCTCTGATTCGGTCTTTCTGGTGCCGGCAGTATCACCCTGGTCATCGCTGCCGTCTTCTTACGTTTCCTCTTCCTCAACGAAAGCCCTTCTTCCCGGTATATCCTCTCCGTCCGCTTATGGTTGACTACCAGCCCTTCCCGCTGCAGCAGGAGATGGATCCGGGGACAGCCGAATCTCCGGCGCTGGTGTGCCAGCTCCCGCATTCTCTCGCGT
>PWZA01000145.1 GCA_003567655.1 Dehalococcoidia bacterium | reverse complement strand
TGGAACTGCGGAAATAGTCTGTGGCCCGGCGCTGATAGAGCTTCATCCCCACCAACCTCAGCCAGGCATCCATGAAGCTCTTTCGCACATGGGGCATGTCGGTAACCCGCATGCCGTAGAGGATGCGGTTGGAGGCATGGGTGATGGCCTCGTAGAAACAGTGTTCGGCAACCCCGATGGATCCGGGACCTATGTTGAACTTGCCGATGTTGACTGTGTTGAGCGCACAGTCCCATGCGTGAGAGCCCCTTGAGAGCATGTCCTCTTGAGTGATGGGATAGTCGTGTAGAGCGAAGCTAGACACGTACTCCTGATGAGAGACCACGTTCCTTTTCAGCTCGTAGGCCCTGTGTCGGTAGTTTGTGACGAAGAACACGTAGTCGTCTGTGCCGTCCCTGCCCCTACCCAGCGTGGACACCATCTCCGCCTCATTGCCGTTGCCGATGTAGTACTTCTCACCGTTAGCCACCCAGCTACCGTCAGCTGAAGGAGTAAGTGAGGTCTCGGTGGAGTATATATCAGCTCCATGCTCCCTCTCAGACAAGCCGAAGGCAAAGAGCGCGCCCTCCTTCAGCAGCCTGGCTGCCTTCTCTTTCGCCTCTTCATTTCGGCTCATCCATATGGGACCGAGGCCGAGAATCGTCACCTGGAAGCAATACCAGTAGCCCAGGCCATAGAACGCAAGCAGTTCCGCGTACTCACTGTTACGAGCCGTGTCCCAGCGGCAATCGGGATCGCCCTCGGCGTGTCCCTTGGGTGTCAGCAGTTTGGCGAAGATCCGTTCCTTGCCGATGAACTCGACGAACTCGCTGTACCAGACCTTCTTCGTGTAATCGTCGAGAAGCCTCATCTTGCCCATGCTCTCGAAAAAGCTAATCGTCTTGTCCATGATGGCCCTAGATCCAGGGTCGGCCATCAGGCTCCTATATTTCTTCGGCTGTAACAGATAGTTCATTGTCACTCCTTTAGCGGGTGGTATCCCAGCAACTTTACTCAACTGTGGGCATGCGAGTCAAGAAGGGTTGACAGAATGACGGTAGGGCACTTGTGCAACGTGAAACTTCATGTCACACCGGCCGTGCACAGTCACCTTGACCGGACGTGGCGATTGTGTCATATTCGGGGAATGACCAAACCAACGGACGCACACTCGCTGAAGAACCTTGATCAGATCCAGTTGGCCCGGTTTGCCATTGATGTCCTGCGCCGCTCGATATTGCACTATGGCATCTGGTTCAACGAGGTTGTCCACCAGTTAGGACTGGAAGAGGCTATCCGGATCGAGCAAGAGGTTTCTGCCTCGATCTTCCCCCTGGCTACGAAGCGCCTGGCGATAACTATCGGCTTCGAAACCAGGAGCGACTTGCCCGGATGGTTGGTCGACATGGAGAGGGAGAAGCTGGTCAGCCTGATAGATGCGATGTGTGTAAACTGGCTGGCAGACGACGGTGTGTGGTTTCAGGCTGTCGAGAACAGCCATGGCATGTACACAGGCAAGAGGTGTAACGATACCTGCTGGAGCAGATACTCTCCCCTGGAGGCCGCGATGATCAAGTCGTTCCTGCATCTTCCTGAACATGCCGGACTGGACAGCCTCGAGAGAGCCCTGGGCTTCCGACTTTACGCGCGTATAAATGAGCAGACCACCGAACGATCGGGCAATCAACTGATCTTCCGTATGGTCAAGTGCCGGGTTCAGGACGCAAGAGAGCGCAAGGGGCTACCCGATTATCCCTGCAAGTCGGCCGGGGTGGTGGAATACCAAACCTTCGCCAGCACGATAGACTCGAGGATCAGGACGGATTGCATCGCCTGCCCTCCCGATGATCATCCCGAGGAATGGGCCTGCGCCTGGCGATTCTACATTCCGGACTAAGCGGTTGCCATTCGACTTGCCACAACCCAACCCCAAACGATCATCACGGCCAAGCAATAAACACACGACAAGATCCGCGTCCTTGCCAAGGACGCGGGGCTATCAGCCCAGATGCGGTGCTAGTCCCGAAATAGACAAGATGAAGCCCGCCATGACCATATGGATAATCTGGCAGGAGTTCACTATAGACAGGATTCTAACATGGCCGCCAGTAGGATATAATTGTGTAGAAGAACCATCAGGAGGGTGCATGAAAGCGTTAGTTGTTTACTACTCTTTGACAGGCAAGACCAGGCTGGTAGCCGAGGCAGTTGCGGAAGCACTGAACGCCAAGCTGGTAGAGATCAGGGAGACAAAGCCCAGGAAGCCGAGGGCATTCACCTACTTGAGCGGCAGCTTCGCAGCACTCGCGAACAGGGGGAGCAGCATTCATCTCATAGATGTTGACCTCAGGGAACACGAAAGGGTTTTTATCGGGTCTCCCGTCTGGGCCTCAAGGCCGGCACCAGCTGTTAACTCATTCATATACGGTTCGGACCTGCAAGGGCGTGATGTCATCCCTTTCTTCACAATGGGTGGCAATGATTCGAGCCAAGCTCTGGCTAACATTTCCGCGAAGATCGAGAGAAGCAGCGGCAAGGTGGCAGGCTCTTTCACAATAACTACGAACAAGGTCTCCAACGAGGACATCGTAGCCAGAGCTAAGGACGCTGTTAAGGAGCACTATGGACAGACTGTATAGGCAATCGAGGCTTCGTGCTAACCCGCGCCTCTGCTCAGACCGGCCGTGGAATTACTGAGCTTGCTCCTGCCAGGTGAGAGAGGTCGTGCTGAGGAAATGCGGTCAAGCAAAACTTCCGGTCACAGGATGATGAGCAGGTCAGGTGCATATTGCTAGGTAGTTTAACGTTTCTTGGTGCAGCCCGGAACGTCACGGGTTCCTGCTACCTGCTGGAGACCGGCGGCACCCGTGTACTCGTAGACTGTGGATTGTTCCAGGAGCGGAAGTACCAGGACAGGAACTGGCAGCCTTTTCCCTTCGACCCTTCGTCGATTAGCGCCGTTTTCCTGACTCATGCCCACCTCGACCATTGCGGCCTCCTGCCAAGACTCGTACGAGACGGTTTCAAAGGCAAGATACACTGCACACAGGCAACCGCTGACATAGCCCAGATTATACTCCTTGACGCCGGACATTTGCAGGAAGAAGATGCTGCGTACAAGGCGAAGCGCCACAGAAGGGAGGGGCGTCGCGGTCCCTTTCCGGAGATACCTCTATATACCGTAGCAGATGCCAAGAGAGTTGGTCCTCATTTCTCGCCGGTAGACTATCACAAGTGCGCGGGCATCGGTGAGCATATAGAAGGCTGCTATGCCGAAGCGGGCCACGTTCTTGGGTCTGCAACAATAGCCGTCGGCATTCGTCACGAGAGTGGCCATCACAAGGTGGTCTTCTCCGGTGACATCGGGGAGCGCGACCGGCCGATAATAAACGACCCGGCCGTTGTCGACGAGGCCCGTTACGTAGTCATGGAGTCGACCTACGGAGACCGTGATCGAGATGAACACGGAAGTATCGACATTCAGAAACAACTGCGCGACTGCATTAACAGGACGGTGAGCGCCGGCGGCAACGTCGTTATCCCCAGTTTCGCCCTGGAAAGGAGTCAGGAGTTGCTGTACCATCTGAACGAGTTGTTCCTCCGTAAGGAGATTCCGCCTCTGCCCGTCTTCTACGATAGCCCTATGGCAATAAGCATTACCGAAGTGTTCACCCGTCACGCCGAATACTTCGACAAGGAGATGATGCAGCGTCTGCGCCAGGGCAACTCGTTCTTCACCTTCAAGAACCTGCGCAGGGTAGACACTACCGGGGAGTCAAAGGCTATCAAAGATGTCAAAGAGAGCAGCATAATAATAGCCGGCAGCGGAATGCTAACCGGAGGCCGTATCAAGCACCATGTTGTCAACAATGTCGGCAGACCGGAGAACACGATACTGTTTATCGGCTATCAGGCAGAGGGGACTCCCGGCAGGATATTGCTTGATGGCGCCAGTGAGTTCCGTCTTCTGGGTAAAGTGCACGAGGTCAAGGCACACATAGAGAAGATCGACGGATTCTCGGCACACGCGGGCCGCGATGGGCTGTTGACCTGGCTGTCCGGAATTCGCATCCAACCTCGCAGCATCTTTCTGACTCACGGCGAGGAGAACGCCGTCCTTCGATTCGCCGAGGTCCTGGCTGAGAAGACAGGGTGGAACATAAAGGTTCCACGATATCGAGAGACAATCCGATTGGCTTGACAGGACGACAGTTGGATTTTGCTGCCGACCGCGGTTATCATTAAGCGACTGGGCAGAAATCAACCGATTGCTGTTACTCATACTTAACTACACAGATAGGAGGAAGACATGGCAGAAGGAGAAAGGCGCTCGCAGCGTCCACGTATCGTCTCCGCTGGTTGGGCAGGTCCCATCTGGTTCATGGGCTGGCTATTCACAGTAGGATATGCAAATCTGGTCTGGTGGCAGATCATCCTCGGCCTGATAGTCTGGCCCTACTTTCTCGGCCTTGCCGTGAGATGAAGCATCATCAGACAGGATCCGCACAGGCCATATTCGCCTAACCATTATATCTTGTTGCCCTGCGCCATTGCTGCCCGACAGATCACAGTAACATACGGCCTGAATATACATGAAGCGGCGTAGCAGAATCTGAGTTCAGTCCGGGTCCCGGGTGCTATAATTAGTCGACCCGTACTATGCCGGCGGGAGTCCATAATGCCACGTAGAAGAAGACCGGTATCGTTCCGCATCTCAGAGGTAGCTCATGTAACTGGTGCCTCCCCCAGCCAGCTTACATACTGGGATGAGACGGGCCTGGTTAGCCCCAGTATCAGGAAGGCCTCTGGAAAGGGCTCGAGGCGACTCTACTCGGTGGAGGATATCTTCGAGATAAAGATACTGATGAAGCTGCTGGGATGCTCGGTACCTCTGCAACGAATACGTTCGAGCTTCCGCTTCATACGCGGTCAATCCCGGGCACTATCATCATTCGTAGTGTTCACCGACGGTAAGACTGTCTACTTCTACGAGGATTATGGTGTTCTTGTTGATACCCTGAAAGAGGGGCAGACTGTACTGCGTGTCGCCGTTCAGGATCTGATTTCGGAGGTACAGGCCAAGCTGGATGACACGAAATGACGGCAACATACACGATCCTATCGCTTTCTGATGTTTCGGTACGGGTGCCACTGGGGTGACGACAGCTTGAACTAGACGACTGAGAAGACACCGTCTCATGGTATAGTATTGATTGTATCTGAACATGTTTGAACCGTTTTCAATCGCACAAGGCTATCTTGCCGAAAGATCTGAAAGGAGAAGTATATGACAGCAAAAGAACATTTCACCGCGACTGAGGCCAAGAAAATCGGCGAGGCACTGGGCATCGACTGGAGCAAGTTCGACGTTGAGCAATACCGCATGGGTCTTGACGTTGAACTAGAGCACGGAAACGTGGACTCCCGCACCAATGTCACAGATGACGACCCGATGATCACAGGAAAGATAGCGCTCGCCCATCTCAACGAGTTTCCGGACTACTATACAAGACTGGAGAAGATGGAAAGGGAGGCTGAAGGGAAACTGTGAGCCTTCGATCACAAATACTAGAGGCGGAGCCTACCTCTCCTCAGATCAAACACAGGGTGATTCATGTGGCAGCGGGTGGATTTGAACCACCGACCAAAGGCTTATGAGTCCTCTGCTCTACCACTGAGCTACGCTGCCTTCGGATAGTCTAGCACCGACCACGAGTGATCGTCAATAATAGAGGACAAGCTTCTACCCTTGACAGGATGATACGTGATATAGTACAAGTTAGCATTGACGGAAGGCCTGATGGCCTGTCTTGCGGCAGTGATGAGGGAGCGTGTTGTCTACCGCGCTAATGCAACACTCAGCGTACACCAGTGACCATTAAGCGGGCAGGGCCTTGAGGATCATGAGATGAAAAGGAGCAGACTATGAACGAGAACGAGATCTTTCAACAGCTCAAGAAACTGATAGTGGAACTGCTTGAGGTTGACGAGTCGGAGGTGATCCCCGAGGCATCGCTGGCCGACGACTTTAACGCAGACAGCCTCGACATCATTGAGTTGATAACGGCAGTCGAAGACACCTTCAAGATAGAGATTCCCGACGACGACGTAGAGAAGATAGGAACTGTGCAAGAGGCGGTTGAGTATATCGAAGCAAGGATGTAGAGTGCGGGAGGCATAGGATAACCAAGGGATTGACACTTCTCATCGTGATTACCACAGACCCGCTAGGTATGCAGAATCGTCCTGAACTGCACTCGAAGATGTCATTCGATCGACAATGAACAAGCCTCCCAGAAGAAGAGCGGTGGTTACAGGGCTCGGGGCCGTCACTCCGTTAGCCATCGGTGCGGAGGAGTCATGGCAGAAGCTGTGCCGGGGCGAATCAGGAGTATCCCGAATCACCAAGTTCGACCCCTCCGATTATAAGGTACAGATTGCCGCTGAGATCAAGGGTTTTCATCCCGAGGATTTCATGGACAGGAAGAAGGCCAGAAGAACTGACCCATTCATCCAGTATACATTGGTGGCGGCTCAGATGGCCATGGATGACTCGCGCCTGATAGTAGACGACAGCAACTGCCACCGTATAGGAGTAGTGCTCGGCTCAGCCGCCGGGGGCATGGCGACATACGGGCAAAACCTTTTTGCACTTCGCGATGAAGGGCCGGACAAGGTTTCACCGTTCTTCATTCCCGGCTTCCTGGCCAACATGGCGGCAGGAGAGGTCGCCATGGCCGTTGGACTGAGGGGGCCCAGCAAGTGTGTGGTTACTGCGTGTGCCAGTTCCGGCCACTGCATAGGAGATGCTCTCAGGTTGATCCAATGGGGAGAGGCAGACGCCATGATTGCCGGAGGCGGCGATGCCTACGTTCTACCTATAGCCATAGCGGGCTTTGATAAGATGAGGGCGCTCTCACGAAGGAATGATAAGCCTGAGAAAGCAAGCCGCCCATTTGACATGGACCGCGATGGTTTTGTAACCGGAGAGGGAGCCGGCACCATCATCCTGGAGGAGATGGAATTCGCCTTGCGCAGAGGTGCCAGGGTATATGCCGAACTAGTCGGCTACGGCTCGAATATCGACGGAATTCACATCACAGAACCGGATTCCAAGAATCAGGGTTTCTGCCTTACTCTGGCGTTGCACGACGCCGGAGTGTCTCCTGATGAACTCGACTATGTGAATGCCCATGGAACGTCAACAGTTCTGAATGACATATGCGAGACTGAAGCCATAAAGACTGCCCTCGGAGATCATAGCCGGAGAATCCCCGTCACTTCTAACAAGTCTATGATCGGCCATCTGCTTGGAGGAGCCGGTGCAGTGGAGGCTGTATTCACCGTCCTTAGCATCAGAGACGGCATCATACCTCCGACCATAAACTACGATACTCCGGACCCCCGTTGTGACCTGGACTACGTCCCCAACACATCGAGAAGGGGTAATATAGACACAGTGCTCAAGAACTCATTCGGCTTTGGCGGCGCCAATGCTGCTCTGGTCTTCAAGAAGTTCAAGGACTGACAGGAGTTTACCCCGTGAAGTGCACAGGTCACATCGCCTCATCTCTGATCTTATCCGGCAGTTGTACAGACACTGTGTTAGCGTATGCTATAATTCGCTGATCCGACAGCAGGAAGGGGGGCTAGCAGCATGAAGGCGAACTCGAACAAAGCTAAGTATGAAGCTAGACCATGGCTGGAGTTTTATCAGGAGAACGTACCTTCAGATGTTGACATCCCTGAACAATCAGTGGTGGAGGCATTTGATCAGGCCACTGATAGATGGAAGGACAGGACGGCCCTCGTATTCTATGGCCGTAAAATAAGCTACCGCGACCTGAGAGACCACGTCGATAGGTTTGCAGCGGCGCTTCATGATCTGGGCGTCAAGAAGGGAGACAAAGTTGCCCTGCTGCTGCTTAACTCACCCCAGTTCATCATCGCTTATTTCGCAGCGCTCAAGGCCGGAGCTACGCTGACTGCGATCAGCCCCCTCTATGTCATGCCCGAGATCAAGCATCAGATCGAAGACAGTGAAGCGAGGTTCATAGTCTGCCAGGATATTCTCTACCAGAACGTCGAAAAGACGAAGACCAGGCTTGATGCTGTGATACTGACCAGGGCAGACGAATATCTGCCAACCATTAAGAAGTTCCTTGGCGGTAGCCTGATGCGTGCTGTCTACCAGAAGATGACTCCACCACCGCCCGAGGTGTTCCAGAGAGAAGGATTCTACCGATTCCAGGATCTAATCAAAGAATACCCTCCCAATCCGCCGGCAGTGGAGTTCAAAGTGCAGGAAGACCTGGTTACGCTGACTTACACTGGAGGTACGACCGGACTACCCAAGGGAGCCATGATCACACATCAGAATCTCAACGCGGCCCGACGCCTTCTCAATACCTTTTGGGGCGACGTCATCCGCGAGGGTGAGGAGACTATAATCGCTGATTTGCCGTTCTGCCACATCTATGGTCAATCAGTGGTCATGCTAGGAGGGCTCTGCGATGGTCACACCCTGGTGATATTCGCCACTCTGGACCTTGACGAGATTCTCGATTCCATAGGGAGTTACAAGGCAACCGTCTTCTACGGAGTTCCCACCCTGTATGCATATCTGCGGGACTATCACCGTACAGCCAAGGTGAATTGGAGCCGCGTAAAGCTTCTAGTTTCCGGAGCTGATGCTCTTCCCCGGGATACTGCCGCTGCCTGGGAGAGACTAACCGGGACTGTTATACACGAGGGCTGGGGTATGACGGAGACGAGTTCGGTCGGAATCGCCAGCCCCTACGGGAGACCGAAACCCAATTCGTTTGGCATACCCCTACCGAATACGGTGGCAGCAATAGCCGACCCTGATAGCAACAAGTTCCGTCCCATCGGCGAGATAGGGGAGCTACTGATCAAAGGGCCGCAGCTAGCCATGGGATACTGGAACAATACCGAAGAGAGCTGTACAGCTTTTGTACAGATTGAAGGCGAAACGTGGCTTCGGACCTGCGACCTGGCTAAGATGGATGAAGAGGGCTACTTCTATTTCTACGACAGAAAGCGCCACATGATCAAGTACAAGGGACTGGCCATATTTGCCAGAGAGATCGAGGAGGTGCTGTCCACGCATCCACAGGTCAAGGAGGCAATAGTGGTCGGTGTTCCCGACCCGGATGTCGGTGAGCGAGTCAAGGCGGTTATTGTCCTTGAGACTGATGCGCGGGGGAAGGCATCACAAGAAGAGATAACGGCGTATTGCAGCGAGAGGCTAGCTCACTACAAGGTTCCGAAGATGATTGAGTTCAGAGGTGAGCTGCCCAAGAGAGACGGGGATATTGTAGCCCGCCGCGGACTGAACGAGGAAGGACTGTAGAGCGACATTTCGCCTGCCGGGTTAACAAAGCGGCCGATCACAACGGCGAACCGGTGCCGACTACAGGCAGGAGCCTCAATATGTCACTAGTATGACGTGCCGCCGTTGCCGATTATGTGTGATGCGAGACTGACCACCGGCTGGATGCTGCCCCTCCAGGGCACATTACTCTGCGCGACCCGTTTCAGTGCGTAGTTCGCTGCTCCTCATAACGGGTGATACCCGGCAGGTCCGGCCTTCGTGGTATCGCCTCAGCTTATCTGGTATACTCGGACTGGTCTATACCGTGCGAAGAGAGACCTCTGCAGCCACAATCGAGAGAGCATAACTGTGGAGACACCGGAGAAGCAGAACAACAAGGGCTTCGCTCAGGTATGGACCGGTCAAACCGCTGCTTCTATACTCGGAACTATCTTCTGGCTGATCCTGGCCGTCACATTGCATCCGGTAGCCTACGGGCATCTTGCCTGGCTCGTATCTATAGCCACGCTCGTCTCAGCACTCTGCGGTCTGGGTCTGGGAACCATGCTGGCTACCTATTACCCGAGAGGACAGAGCAAGAGGTTACTGAGCACCTCCGTATTCATAACCCTGCTATCGAGCATTGCGGGCGGCATATTGACTGCTGCGGTCTTAAGCCTGTGGGTAGACCTATTCTTGGCCGCCCTCGTCGGTCTGCTGGTTGTGGCACTATCGATGTTCGCGATTACCTTCTACTCTGAACTGGGAAGGCGAGCGTACAGTAGATACATGTGGATGTGGATAGGCGTCCGGACGGCCTCCCTCGCTCTTCCTCTGCTTTTCTACTTCTTGTGGGGCACGATCGCCGGCCTGCTGGGAGGGCTTATAGCCGGCCACTTTCTCATCGGTACGTGGGCGCTGAGGTTTCTGGTTAGCGGCCTTGACTTCTCAGAAGTGAGGAGGAGGACGAAATTCACAATCAGGGCATGGGGATCCAATCTGGCGGGAGCTTCATTGTACTTTTTGGACAAAATCCTCATCGGTGCTCTATTCCCCCTGGGCATGCTCGCAGTGTATCAGTTCAATTTTCGGATTTTCCTGCTTCTGGCGATTGTGCCCAACGCGCTGTTCTTCTTCCTGCTCCCGGAGAGATCTGGCGGAGGCGAGGTCAAGAGGCTCGAGAGGACGGGAACTCTGGTATCGATCGGGTTGGCCGCCGCCACTTTTTTCCTTGCGCCCTGCATCACATCCCACGTGTTTCCCGGCTTCCGGGAAGGCATCGACACACTGCGGATAATGGGTCTTGCCATAGTACCGGCCACAGTGGCCAGAATAAGGTCTTCGGAGCTGCTTTCCGCAGAGAAGGCAGCCATTGTGCTCGGATCGAACCTATTCGGGCTGGCGATCGGGATCACATGCATCATCATAGCTTTCGTACAGGGCTTCGGACTCATCGGGCTGGCGGTTAGCATGCTGGCAAGCCAGCTCGGACTGCTCGGCGGGTTGTTTCTCATACCTAGACTGCTTAGATTTGGCTCTTCCGGCAGAGTAGTGTTGAGCTTCATCATAGTCGTGGTGGCATCAGCCCTGATCATGAGTTCGCTGGGCCTCATCTCCCCTCAGATAATCGTACGAGACGAGAGGGTAATAGGAACCGGTGTTGCAATGGACACGCAGGTCGTAATCCAGGTGATGGCTGATGAGGAGGCAGAGATCAGAAAAGCCAGAGAGGCTATCAGGGATGCGTTCCTTGAAATCGACCGTGTGGAACGACTGATGAGTGCCGAAGACCCCAAAAGCCAGATCTACGATCTCAACAGCAGCGGAACAGAATGGGTTGAGCTCTCATCCGAGATCATTTACGTACTGAACAGGGCCAAGGAGTACAGCATCCTGACAGATGGTCATTTCGACATCACCGTCAAGCCACTCGTCGACTTCTGGATGACGGAGGTCAAGAGGTCGGGAAAGCTTCCGACAGCCGATCAACTGGCCGGGATACTAGGGGTGGTGGACTACGGCGGTCTCATAATTGACGAAGACAACGATAGGGCAAGGTTCACCAAGGACGGAATGCAGGTCACGCTGGGAGGTATAGCTAAGGGATACGCCGTAGACCGGGCATGCGAAGTTCTGAGGGACGCGGGCATCCAGAATGCTCTTGTCGACATCGGCGGTGACATAAGGGCAATTGGCCCGGAGTCGTGGAACATCGGCATCACTGACCCTCGTACTCGAGGCAGGATTCTGGGTGTCATTGAGCTGCAGAACAGTGCTATAGCTACATCCGGCGACTATGAAAGATATCATCTGATAGGAAGAGAGCGAGTTCATCACATCATCGACCCGAAGACGGGCGAGCCCGCGAGAGAGTCGATTAGCGTCACTATCATCGCCGGAGATAGCCTGAGCGCCGACGCCCTGAGCACAGGAGTGTTCGTTATCGGACCTGAGCATGGAAAAGCCTTGCTCGACTCAATTGGAGTTGGAGGCCTGATGATTGATCCGCAAGGACAGACAACAACCTCAGAGCATTGGCACTACGACATAAACTGACGATGATCTTTGCTGTTCGTGTGGTGACACCCAACTGCTTCTGACCCGGGCACCGGATCCCGTAAAGGGGATCGAACCAATCAATAATGTGAATTGGTGACTGTTCATTTCCATCTGTTTCGTCTATAATGGGGATTTGAGTAACACATAGAGGTGACATTTGTTGTTCATCAGCCTCGAAAGATTCATCAGGACACTGAGAGAACATGGCGTCAAGCGCATCATGGCCATGTTTCTTATCATCGTTCTCAGTATAGTGATCCTGGCCAGCGCACCCAGCCTTGTCATACTGTTTCGCGATGAGTTGCTGAGTGCCCCGCGCTGGGTGATTGATGCTGAGAAGATACCCGTTGTCCTTAACCTTGTCCTCTGGATACTGATCACCATTGAGCTGATGGACTCGATCAGGATCTACATCGCCAGACATATCCTGCACCTGGAAACGGTTCTTTCCCTGGCTATGATCGCGCTGGCGCGGAAGATCATCACCCTCAAGCTGGGCGAGTTCGAACCAGTCACGATCCTGGGGGTAGGAGGTCTTGTACTGGCCATCGCATTTGCCTACTATTTCGTACGCAAGAGCCACAAGGAGTGCGGGATGCAGGGTATACACGGGTTCGATGATGAGGATTAGCAGGGGTATGTCTGCAGCCACGCATCTTGATCAGGCATATCCAGACAGCTAGTATTCCCCAGAACACGTGCTGCCCAGGGCAGAGGAAGACCGGTCACATGGCCCTCCCTGTGCTCATGCAATCTCTTACCCGCTACACGACCGGTTATCGACTGTCCGGGTCCTCTCCCGGTAACCATCGGATCTCGCAACAGCTACAACAGCTACTAGCTACGTATTATGAGTAGCAGATGTTGACAATCAAACGGCTGAAGGTATACATTATACTATGCAAAGTGCCTTCGGAGTCCCGGTGCAGACACCCCTGCACTGCGAGAACAGCTCACGATACCACCGAGACGACATCACTTCACATAATGATCTGGGTTTGGTTTCCGGCACTAAAAATACGAAATACGGAAGAGGTAAGAAATGAAAGCAGCCGGCGAAGCATATATGGAGTACCGGGAGGCATGCAAGGAACTCGACGACAAGGCGAATGAGTATTGGAACATCACATGGGCGGCGTCCGGGCTGCCTGTTGTCCTCCCCAAGAACGAGTTATCAGCCGGGGCTAGAAGAGAGCTATTCAGGCTTGCCAGAGGAGTGGAGCGAAAACTCCAACTGCTGATGCTGGAGCTCAGTCGGGCCTAATCATATGTGCGTAGAGCGGAACGGCTTAGTCCGCTGCATTGCCTAAGGTTCTCGCTCGACCCACCAGGTGCCTGGGCATAGTCGCTGAGTCTCGAGGCCGAGCTATCGCTTCTTTTTTCATTACTAATATCACATAAATATGCAGTTTCCTCTCTAAGGGCTGAGGATGTGGTGCTCCGAAATGTCTTCTCAAACCAGGGGCGCTGTGCTATATTGGACGTCGGATCACTCAGCAACGAATGAACCGACAAGGCGAGACGAGTAGACGGCGGACTCCTGTATCCTCTCCTGAAGGGTTTGTCACCTTGCTTGCCCTTTTCGTGTTCTGGCTATTTATCACGGCGTCATTTTCGGTCACGAACATCGTTCTGGGCCTTGCTATGTCTCTCATAGTCACATTGATGATCAGACGCATCTTCGACATAAGGCTGCCAAAAGACATCACCCTTGTTTTTCTTGTAATGCGCTTTCCTTTCTTTCTGATCAGGCTCGCCTGGGACGTGTTGAGAGCCAACATCAACCTTGCATACATTCTGCTTAGACCGCGTCTTGAGATCGACCCGACTATAGTAAGCTTTAAGAGCGAACTGCGAGGAGACTTCAGGAAGACCATACTTGCTGACTCGATCACAGTCACCCCCGGCACACTCACTCTCGATGTTAAGGGCGATGAACTCCTCGTTCACTGTCTGACACCTTCTCACAGGAAGGGATTGCTGCAGAACAGGCATTGTGAACGCATGGTGCTTCGCCTCTTCAAGCAAGGCGGACACACCTGAGAGGCAAATGAAAAGCAGATGAACATCTTCCTCATGGGCTCAGCCATATTCATAGCGGCAAACGCGTTCATATGCCTCTACAGGATGGTCAAAGGACCGACCATCCAGGATCGACTACTCACTCTGGGCGTAATCGGCAGTAATTTGCTCGCCATACTGGTGCTGCTGGCTTCCATATTCAGAAGCTCACTTTACCTAGATGTGGCCACCCTGTTCGTGTTGCTCAACTTCATCGTGATGATCATCGCATCTCGCTATCTGGAAACCTATCGCAAGGAGGTCGATGATAGTGATCGCTGATGCACTGGCAATCGCCTTTCTGATCATCGGATGCTTCTTCCTCCTTGTGGTCACCATCGGGATCTTCCGATTGCCTGATGCCTTCTCACGACTGCACCTGACTAGCAAATCCGATCCCATAGGAACACTATCGATACTCCTGGCGGTTGGCATCTATGGAGGATGGTCTTCCGATATCCTGCGCATTGCAGCGATCGCCTTCCTGCTGGTGATAACCAGCGTTACGTCCAGCCACGCTGTAGGACGTTCAGTTCTTAAGATGCGAGAGAATGGGCCGACACAGGACTCGACACCAGAGACAGAAGACAATCATGATTGAGGTTCTTAGAGTAGTACTCCTGGTCATGCTGATTGTGACCGCGCTCATCGCCTGTCTGCACCGGAACCTGCTGGTGGCGGTAGTCATGCTATCCGTCTTCAGCCTTGTTATGGGCACAATGTGGATAATGCTGCGCGCCCCGGACCTGGCACTGGCCGAAGTGGTGGCAGTGGGCGTGGTAACAACCGCCTTTTTCATTGTCACCATCTTCAGAACACAAAGGAGGGAGGAGTGAAGAAGGCGGTAGCTCTTGTCTTTACATGTGCCCTCGCTGTGCTTCTACTCTACGTGGTAGCGCTTCTGCCCCCAATGGGAGACGCAGATAATCCCACCAACCGGCATGTCGCTCCCCGCTATCTCGAGCAGGGAGAGCAAGAAGCCGGCACACGAAACTTCGTTGCTGCTGTCATCCTGAACTATCGTGCTTACGATACCATGGGTGAGGTAGCCATATTCAGTGCTGCTCTGGCCGGAATCTTCGCCGTGCTCGGGGTGGGCAGGAGGAGGATAGGCAGCGCCGCCTTCCTAGACCGCTCCGGGGTTAGTTTCAGTGTGGTGAGCAAGACCGCTGCAGTATTGCTTATCCCTTTGATAATTCTCTTCTCCCTCTATGTCATCGTCTACGGAATGGACCTGCCGGGTGGAGGATTCCAGGGCGGAGCAGCAATCGGAGCGGGAGTCATGATAGCTACCGTGGCATTCGGATTCCGCGCGGCACAGAGCCGAATAACGCACAGTATGCGTATCATGCTCGAAGGCACGGGCATTTCGGCCTTCTTCTTGATTGGAACAGCTGGAGTCATAAGCGGAGCCAGCTTCTTAACCTACGCTCTGCCTCCGCTATCAGGTGAGCTGCAAACTACTGTTCGAACCGCTATGCTGCTCATTGTCCAGTTCGGCATCGGGATCAAGGTAGGCGTGATATGCACTTCGATACTCTTCGCATTACTAAGAGAGGAGGAACCGTCTGATGTGGAACATGCTGTTTCATAACATGAACTATGCGGTCGCCATGATCCTGTTCTGCATCGGGTTCTACACTCTCATCGCGCGCAGCAACCTGATAAAGAAAATCATAGGTCTCATGGTAATGCAGGTTTCAGTGTTCTTCTTTCTTGTATCGATAGGGTACCTGGCAGAAGCGGGGGCTCCGACAGCGCTTCCGGGAACACCACCATCGCCTATGGTTAACCCGCTTCCACAAGCCATGATATTGACAGCCATAGTCATCGCGGTGAGCACCACTGCGCTCTTTCTCTCGCTGGCGCTCAAATTCCACAGCCACCACGGAACGGTAGATATGGACAGAGTAAAGGAAGACAGGGAATAAGGTGGGACTGTCCCAACACTTCGCCATATACGCTATAGTAATACCATTGTTTGTAGCGGTGTTGATCCCCATCATCGCATTGCGGAAGAAGAACTGGGCAATGCCGCTGGCCGCTATCACCCTGGCTGCATCTCTCATCTTAAGCGCGATGCTCATCCCTCATGTCAGGGCATCTGGTTATCTCAGTTATCATCTGGGCTCATGGGAACCGCCATTCGGGATCGAGATGAGAGTAGACTTCCTGGGAGCATTCATGATGGTCCTTATCTCCGCCATTTCTTTGATCGTGGCCATCTACTCGAGGAAGTACATTGCTCCCGATCCGACCGAGAAAGAAAGGACGTTCTACTTCTACGGCGAAGAGATGGAGGAGGGCAAGAGACCGGTATATTACTCGCTTCTTCTCGTCCTCGCTGCCTCGATGCTGGGTTTCGTCGCCTCCGGCGACATATTCAACATGTTTGTCTTCTTCGAACTGATGGCGATCTGCTCGTATGGCCTGGTAGCGATACCGGGAACAAGACTGCCGATCAGGGCGGCGATCAAGTACATGCTTATGGCAGTACCGGCGGCAATGGTGGCTCTCCTCGCTATAGGCCTGCTCTACTCGGTAACGGGCACCCTGAACCTGGCCGACCTCGCTCACAGGGTTGCCTCTTCCGATTACTCACAGATCATCATCATATCGTATGTGCTGCTAGTCGTGGGCTTCGCCGTCAAGGCCGCCATCTTCCCGCTCCATATGTGGCTTCCCGATGCGCATAGCAAGGCACCGTCCCCCATCAGTGCCCTCTTGTCGGCCCTGATCGTAAAGATGGGTATCTTCGGAATCTTACGGGTCAGCTATTCAGCATACGGATCGTATTTCCCTGAGGCGCTGAGCTGGGTCGCCAATACTCTGCTGTGGACGGCAGGAGCGGCCATCATATACGGAGCAGTGATGGCTATCAGGCAGAAGGACTTCAAGCTCATGATCGCCTACAGCACAGTTATGAACATCGGCTACATCGTTCTGGGATTCGCTCTTACGGACCTGACCGGGCTCTTAGGCAGCACTTATCATATAATGGCCCATGCGCTGGCCAAGGCCTGTTTCTTCCTCTGCGCGGGCTCGATCATATCACGATCCGGTTACCAGAAGATTGCCGAACTTAAGGGGGCAGCCCGCAAGATGCCCTTGACCTGCGCCGCCTTCGCCCTCGCCTCTCTCTCTCTAGTAGGCATACCTCCCACAGCGGGCTTCGTCGGCAAATGGTATTTGATATCGGGCAGTCTTACCACAGGCAACGCCTTCTTGGGAGCCATCATCCTCGTGGGAAGCGTCCTGGCAGCGGTGTACTGCTTCAGGGTAGTGTATTACATGTTCTTCCTGCCGCCATCGAGCGGACTCTGGCAGGAAGACACGAGAGAGTCCCCACTATCAATGGTGGTACCCACATGGATCATGGCTGTTTCGGCAGTAGTTCTTGGCGTTATTTCCTCACTGATCTTGCCCCCTCTGAGGGAGATAATCGCTTTGTTATTGGGTACATGAAAGCAGGATGCCTATGACTAACGAGATTAGCTCATTTCGGCCTTTGATAGCTATTCTGTTGCCCCTGATATCGCTTCTGGCAGTGGTAGTTTTACCCGGTCGTTACTCCGGGCTGAAAAGAGCCGTTCACATATCAGGAAGTCTGGCTGCGTTCGCTGTGGTGCTCTCACTGATGCCGGGGATACTCGCAGGTAATACTTACGGGGTACAACTGATATCGATAGTCGAGCAGGTAAGCATACATCTGACTGTAGATGCCCTCGGTTATTACTACGCACTCGTTCTCACCTCTCTCTGGCTGCTGGCCACCATCTACTCATCGAGTTACATCAAGCACAAGGAGGACCGATACTACAGCTTCATGGCGCTCTGCAACGCCTTCCTCTTGGGCTGTGCCTTCTCGCAGAACATCTTCACCTATTTTATATTCTATGAACTGATGACGCTTGCCTCCTTTCCGCTCATCATTCACGAGGAGACGGACGCTGCCAGAAGCGCAGGCATAAAGTATCTGAAGTACGCGATACCCGCCGGTGCAGTCATACTGTTCTCTATCCTACTGCACTACTTCTGGGCAGGAGGAGACCTGAGCATCGTATCGGCAGGAACACTGAGTCTGGACACGGCGTCAAGGACCATTCTTACGGTGATCTTCCTCACGTACTTCGCCGGTTTCGGAGTCAAGGCCGCAATCGTACCCCTTGAAGGATGGGTTCCGGACGCTCACCCGGCAGCCCCCGCACCGGCCAGCGCGCTTCTCTCTGGGGTCATACTTAAGGCTGGTGCCTTCGGGATTATCCGAGTTGTTCTCAATGTGTTCGACCTCAGCCTGTTTGGTACTCTGAACCTCTGGGTTATCGTCATCGTCTTCGCCAGTGTCACCATATTGCTGAGTTCGATCCGCGCACTGGCGCAGGACAACCTCAAGAGGCGCCTGGCGTATTCCAGCGTGGGGCAGGTATCCTACATACTCCTGGGAATGGCTCTTATCAGCCCTTTCGGCGCGCTGGGTGGCATAATGCATCTCGCCCACCACGCTCTGATGAAGGGTTGTCTCTTCCTTTGTAGCGGGATAATCCTGAAGAAGACCGAGAAGGTGAATATAAGTGAGATGGAGGGAATCGGCTATCGCATCCCGATCACCATGATCTGTTTCTCCATCTGTGCGCTTGCAATGATGGGAACACCTCTGACCGTAGGCTTTGTCTCCAAGTGGCTCCTGGGTAGCGGAGCCCTGCAAATGGACAGGCCGTTTTTCATTGTGATCCTGCTGCTGAGCGCGCTTCTTAGTGCTGCTTACTACCTGCCCATAATCTACACCGCGTTTTTCAAGCGAACCGAGACGGGAGATGAGCACCAAACACCGCAGTTGAGAGGTGAAGTCAGCCGCTCCATGCTATGGCCAGCATTGATACTGGCTGCGTTGGTGATTATCGCCGGCATCTGGGTCACCCTGCCGGGCTTTCCGCATTCGCTCGCGAGCATTGTAGTAGGAGGGCTATTCCCCTGAGTTAGGAGAAGAGGCATTGTCTACCGACCAAATCGCAACGACCTCAGTTTCAGTGCTCCCCTTGCTGGCTATCATGATACCCGCATTCTCGGCTGCACTCATCTTCGCCATAGGTACTCGCGATGAGAAACTCAGAGACACGATAGCTCTTCTGGCAGCGGTAGTGACCTTGGGGATAGTTTTGGTCATAGGCATCTCAGGGTTGAGAGGAGACATACTCGTCTATGACCTGAACATCCTTAGAATGGCGGACGTCTTCTCTCTAACCCTCGCGGTAGACCCCATGGGAGCGCTTTTCGCCATGATAGCGGCTCTGCTCTGGGTGGTGGCGACTGTCCACTCTCACGCCTACATGAGCCACGAGCATAAGCGTACCCGTTACTATGTAGCTCTCATGGTTACCGAGGCTGCGATCCTGGGAGTCTTCATGGTACAGGATTTTTTCAGCCTGTTCGTCTTCTTCGAGATAATGGGTCTTGCGGCCTACTTTCTGGTAGTCCATTCTGAAGCGGATGAGGCAAGGAGGGCTGCTACCAAGTATCTTTACATGGCAATTGCTGGCGGACTCAGCCTGCTCATGGGTGTATTGCTCTATCTCAGCCACTCCGGCACTCTCTGCTTCAGCCCCTACGTTGAGACTCCCCTCCTCGCAGGCCCGATTCAGTCCGCCTCTCTGGCGTTCATGATAGCGGGATTCGGAGTCAAGGCAGGGATAGTGCCGCTACACACGTGGCTACCGGATGCCCATCCGGTGGCTCCCTCTCCGGCCAGTGCCCTGTTATCAGGCATCATGATCAAGGCCGGAGCATACGGGATAATACGAACACTCGCCAGCTTCTTCTACTTGCCACCTCCGAGTATCCAGTCACTGGGGCTTACCATCATAACTATAGCTATAGTCACCGCGTTTATCGGTATGATACTTGCGGTAAGGCAGCTTGACATGAAGAGGACGCTAGCGTATTCCAGTATAAGCCAGATGGGGCTTCTTATTCTCGGAGTAGGATGTCTTGCGTACTTAGGAGAAGAAGGAGCTATCGGACTGGGCGCCAGCCTGTATCACATCACCAGTCACGCGTTTTTTAAGGCCTGTTTATTCATGATAGCAGGGTCGGTTCTCTATTCCGCCCATACGACTCACATGCCCAGCCTCAGCGGTCTATGGCGGAAGATGCCCGTGACCACCTTGATCTGGTGCGTTGCAGTCTTCGGCCTGATGGGAATTCCTCTGTTCAACGGATTTGTGTCAAAGTCAATGCTCCACCATGCTATAGTTGATGCCCAGTATCTAGCTGCTGGCGTGGCTTCTCACGCCGCCTGGCTGCAAGCGGTGGAGCTTCTTTTCACTGTTATAGCTGCTGGTACTATCCTATACTGCCTCAAAATGACCTACTATGTGTTCTTCCGGACGGATTCAGACGAGACGGCACAGAATACCGATAGTATTCGAGAGGCTCCAATCTGGATGACCGGTGCTGCCGGTGCACTCGCCGTCGGAGTCCTTCTGCTAGGCCTGGCTCCCGGGCTAGCACTGCAGTATCTGATCGTCCCCGTAACACAGGCATTAAGCGGACTGGATCCTCATGCGATTGCTCAATTATGCGAGCTCGAGCTATATACATGGTATTACATAAAGGATGTGCTAATGCCGTTGGCCCTGGGCATAGGAGTCTTCTCAGCAATCATGGTGTGGAGTCGTGTCAACAGCAAGGGAAGAGCTCACGACCCCTTTCACTATCCTCTGCCACACTGGCTCAGTGTTGACCGACTGTACTCACGGAGCGCCTGTGCATTTATACACACGTGTTGCCGCACCGAAGAGTTTTTCAACAGATCGAGACAGGCATATCTTCAAGGTATGGAGAGCTTTGCGCACCTGTGCTTCTCAAGGGATGGTATATTTGTCAGCAAAGGGCATGTTCTTCTCAATGCCATCAGAAGTGAGGCGATAAGCGCATATCGGATTATCAGATACAAGCCTCTACCGGCTATTGATGAGTTAGGCGATGATGTTGCGCTCGGAGCCCTATTCATCGCTGCATTCTTGGCACTCTTACTCATGCTGGCCATCATCTAGGACGGCCTTCTCAACACACGTCAAGTGTTCTCAATACCGATAGGAGCGTTGGCCTGAGATCATCTCCTGCTGGATACCCGTAGCATTAGCGAACGATACGGGCGCAGCCCCAAAATACCGCACAAGCAACAAATCTCAGTGCAGGCGGATTACGAGAGGTAACAGACTAGGCACACGACATCAATTCCGCAGTGCGGAGACGGCAGACGCCCGTCGGATTAAGACCTATTCGCCTACTTGTTGTCAGCCATCGGAACGGGAACGGCTTTGATGTGACCGAACTGCGGGCGTGCCGTCTTTCTCTCAATCAGGGGCACAAACGCGTTCATTATCAGGATGGAGAAGGCCACCCCCTCAGTCGGCGGAAGGCCGAGCCTGAAGACGACGATCAGAACGCCTATCCCAACCCCGAATATCAGCTTGCCCCTGGCGGTGAAAGGACTCGTCACCCAGTCGGTAGCCATGAAGAAGGCGCCGATCATGATGCCACCTGTGGCGATGTGGTAGATCGGGTTCTGGCCCAGAATGGCAGTGAGTACCACGACGGTGCCCAGAATGGCTGCCGGGATACGCCAGCTGATATGTCCTCGATACAAAAGGTATCCCGCACCGATAAGCAGTAACAAAGGCGAAACTTCGGACATAGCCCCGGCGGGAAAGCCAACAAAGAGCCTGCCCAAAGATGGCAGATCCCCCGAACCCATGTGCAGCATGGCCAGTGGCGTTGCCTGCGTTATAGAATCAATGGGGCCCAGGTTAGCGCTGAGTGGCGCCAACCATCCATTAACATAAGCCAGCACGGGTGCCAGCAGGATCACAACAACCCTGCCGAAAAGAGCAGGATTGAACAGATTCCAGCCCAGCCCTCCCATCAACTCCTTGGCTATACCGACGGCGAGGAAGGTGGCAATGGCCACAGTCCACCAGGCGGCAGAAGCAGTAAACAGGAGAGCCACGAACAAACCGGTCAGCAGAGCGCTCCAGTCATTGAGACTCGGCTTCTTATTCATGATTCTTCTGAACAGAAGCTCTGTCAGCACCGCAGTAGTCAGAGCGACGGCAATCGTAAACACGGCATACCACCGGAAGAAGTATATGGCGGCTGCGGTGACCGGCATCAAAGCGATGAACACATCCCTCATGGCGGTCGAGACAGTCCCCTTATCCTTCAGATGTGGAGACGCAGAGAAAACAAGTTTATCTTTGGCACTCACGACTCAATTCCTCCTTTTATTCCGGTTTCGGTCATTTCTTCTTGCTGCGAAGCTCCTGGATCAGCGGCTTGGTTCGCTGGACCATCCGGACTATAGGCCGGCTTGACGGACACACATAGGAACAGATCCCACACTCGACGCAGTCCATTGTGTTCCATGCATCCGCCTCCTCAACCATGCCTGCCTCGCAGAAGATGCTGATCTGGTTCGGATAGAGCATCATGGGGCAGTGCTCAACACACTTGCAGCAGCGCACACAATCAAGGTACTCCATGTCCTCCAGAGCGAGCTCTGGAGGAAGAACGACTACTCCGGTCGTGCCCTTGACCACAGGGGCATCCAGAGTCTGCTGCGCCTTGCCCGTCATGGGTCCGCCCACAACGACCTTGGCAGGATACGAGGTTATACCACCGCACTCCGCAATCAGGTGGCTTAAAGGAGTGCCGATCTTCACCAGGAGATTCTGCGGATCCTTGATGCTCTGCCCTGTTACGGTGACGATGCGGTCTATTAGTGGCTTTTTGTACCGCACCGCCTCGTAAACGGCAACACAGGTACCCACGTTCTGTATAAGTGTCCCTACGTCAAAGGGCAACCCCCCCGAGGGAATCTCTCGATCCAGAACGGCCTTAACCAGGTGCTTCTCAGAACCCTGCGGATACTTGGTGGGCATCCTCATCAGAACTATCTTCGGGTCATCATTCTTCTGCCTTAGTGTCTCAATTGCATCGTCCTTATTATCCTCAATACAGATGTACGCATTATCGACTCCAAGCATCCTCATGAGCAGTTTGGTTCCCTGAAGTAACTCCACCGGCCTCTCAAGCATCAACCTGTGGTCGCAGGTCAGAAACGGCTCGCACTCACAGCCGTTGACCAGCAAAGCATCAATCGTCTTGCCTGGCGGAGGGCTCAGCTTTACAGCGGTGGGAAATGCAGCCCCCCCCATGCCGACGATTCCTGCTTCCCTTACAGCCTTGACTGCATCCTCCTTGCTGATATGATCAACATCGATGTCGGCCAACTCGAGTTTGTCCTGACTCTCATCAACGGCGATAACGATGCTCTCCAGCATATCCCCTGTGAAACAAGGGCGTGGCTCGATGGCACTTACAGTGCCCGAAAGGCTGGCATGAACGGGAGCACTAACCAGCTTGTCGGTAGCGCCGATCATCTGCCCCGCCCTGACACGGTCTCCCACCTTTACCAATGGCAGGTTAGGAGCACCGGTATGCTGTGACAATGGTATGACTATCTCCTTGGGCAGAGATGCCTCCTTGGTCGGCCTATGCTCAGTGAAACTCTTATAGTGGGGAACATGGATTCCGCCGATGAACTGTTTTACTTGCACTTGATTTCACCCCCGACTTTATTTGGATCCGCTCTTAGCCTGCTCGATCTGCTTGCTTCGTGCACGGGTGAACCAAAGCCCAACGACTATTCCCACCAGAACGAGCACGCGCACAGGCTTGAAAATCACGTCCCAGACACGGGTCTGCAGAGATACCTCGGGATCGGCAGGAAGCCCATACTTCTCCGGCTCATCAGCCAGCACGTAGAGCATGCCGGTTCCACCGACTTCATCAAGACCGTAGATATTGGCGTTGACCGTCCCGGCCGCTCTAAGCTGATCGACCCTGTTCATCGCCTGCACACTGAGTTCCTGTTCATCACCGAAGGTTATCGAGCCGGTCGGACAGGCAGCGGCACATGCGGGCTGCAACCCCTCCTCTAGACGATCAATACAGAAAGTACACTTCCGTGCCTTGTTGGTGCGCCGGTCAAACCCGACCACACCGAAAGGACAGGCTACAACGCAGTAGTTACAGCCAATACACTTAATCTCATCGATGTTGACGGTGCCAAAGGCGGTGCGATAGATAGCACCTGCCGGGCAGGCCTGCATACACGCAGCATCGGTGCAGTGCATACAGCCCTGTTTGGACATCAGCCAGTCAACACTCCCATTGTCTACATACTCTCGAAACACAACCCTGAGCCAGGTGTCACTAGAAAACCGCGGCGGGTTCTCATAGCTGCCTGTGAAGGTCGTCTTCTCAGCAGGAAGCTGGTTCCATTGCTTACAGGCAGCCTGGCAGCCACGGCAGCCAATACACTTGGAGGCGTCGATCAAACACAT